>CAJOQX010000155.1 GCA_905236865.1 Candidatus Rifleibacteriota bacterium | reverse complement strand
TGATTAGAAGGGGTTAAATATGTCAAACCAACAAACTTACGAATTTAAAACTGAAGCCAAACAACTTCTAAATCTAATGATTAATTCTGTTTATTCTCAAAAAGAAATATTCTTGAGAGAATTGATTTCTAATGCATCTGATGCTCTCGACAAGCTAAGATTTGCCTCACTAACAGACGAAAATTTACGAAAGCTAACAGACGACCTTTATATAAGATTAACACCAGATGCTGAAAAGCACACTCTTACCATTTACGATAACGGTATTGGTATGAGCCATGATGATATTATCAACTACATCGGCACTATCGCCAAATCTGGAACAGGTGAATTTGCTGAAATGCTTAGAAAAGCTAATGAAGCGAAGGAAAAAGCTCCAGAACTTATCGGTCAATTCGGCGTTGGTTTCTATTCTAGCTATATGGTAGCTGACAAAGTTGAACTTATTAGCCGAAAAGCTGGCGAAGAACAGGCTTGGAAGTGGACTTCCACTGGTGAAGGTAGCTATACAATGGAAGAAGCCACAAGAAGCACTCAGGGCACTAGTGTTATTCTTCACCTTAAAGAAAAAGACAAAGAAGACACTGAAGCCCAAGATTTCACTGATGAATGGACTATAAAAGGTATCGTTAAGAAATATTCTGATTTCGTTGCTTACCCAATAAAGATGCAGGTTTCTCACACTCATATTGAACGTGATGAAAACGGTAAGCCAAAAGAAGGGGCAAAAGAAGAAACCGTTGTTGAAGACGAAACCCTCAATTCTATGAAGGCTATTTGGTTAAAACCAGAAAAAGAAGTTAAAGACGAAGAATATAAAGACTTCTATAAACATTTGAGCCACGATTGGAACGACCCGTTAAAATGGATTGCTTTTAAAGCTGAAGGCGTTTCAAGTGAATTTTCTTCTTTGATTTTCATTCCTTCAAAACCAGGCTTTGATCTTTTTATGCCAGATTCTAAGAAGGGAATCAACCTTTATGTAAAACGTGTTTTCATTATGAATGACTGCGAAGAATTGATTCCTGACTATTTGAGATTCGTTAAGGGCGTTGTAGATTCTGAAGACCTTTCCCTCAATATAAGCCGTGAAATATTGCAGCACGACAGACAGATTCAAACTATCCGCAAAACCGTTGTAAAGAAGACTCTTGATGGTTTGAAGAAACTCTATAAAGAAGAACGTGAAAAATACATCGACTTCTGGAAGCAATTCGGTCAGGTTATCAAAGAAGGTTTGTTTAAGGAAACCGAAAATAAAGACAGAATCTTCGATTGCTGTTTGTTCCAGAGCACTATTTCTCCAAGTGATTATTACACTGTTGCTGAATATGTAGAAAGAATGAAACCAGAACAAGACGCAATCTATTATTTGACTGGCGAATCTAGAGAAGTTCTTGAAAACAGTCCACATCTTGAAGCTTTCAAGGAAAAAGGCTACGAAGTTCTTTTGCTTACTGACCCAGTTGATGAAGTTTGGGTTCAATACTGCACCGAATACAAAGACAAGAAGCTCAAATCTGCTGCAAACACTTCTTTGGAACTTGGTAACGAAGAAGAACGCAAGAAGACTACCGAAACTCTCAAGAAGAAAGAAGAAGAATGGAAGTCACTTCTTGAACTTATTCAGAATAAGCTTGAAAAATATGTTAAGACTGTTAAACTTTCAAGCCGTATGAGCACTTCAGCCGCTTGTATTGTTTGCGAACAAGGCGAACTTACTCCACATCTTGAAGCACTTCTTAAAGCTTCTGGTAAAGATGTTCCTGCTTCTAAACGCACATTGGAACTCAATCCAACTCATCCATTGATGAGCAAGATGTATGATTTGTTCACTAAAGATAAAAATAGTCCAAAACTTGCCGACTATGCTGAATTGCTTTACGGTCAGGCACTTTTAGCTGAAGGCGGTCAAATTCCTGACCCGGCAGGCTTCAATAAGAAAGTAGCCGAATTGATGGTTGGGGCACTGTAAGCAAGATATAAGATATAAGATATAAGATAGAAGACACAAGAAGTGAAAACTGATTGTGTCTTTTTTTATTGTAAAATCTCAATGACCTGTTTCTTTTGGTTTCTCATAAACGATTATGTTGCTAGTTATTCTAGTAGCAATTACCACCAATCACTTACCACGAGAGCTGTAAGGTCATCAATATACCACAGATGTTTTAGTCTCTCATAGCTTCCCTCTGCATCCTAAAAGAAAATATAAAACTCTTGCTTTTTGGAGAAAATACTGTTTAAATAAAGTCCGTAAAAATACTATTATTTGGGGTTCTCTAAGAATGAAAGCAGCTACTCAGAACGGAATTTGTCAAATCAAGTTAATAGTTAAACTTAAAGCTGAAATGCCAAAAAGTGATTGTCTATATGTTTCTGGTAATCTGCTTGAATTAGGCGAATGGAATCCTGCTGGCAAGAAAATGCAGCAGTCGGTAGATGGAAGCTATTATATCGAATTTAACGCTCGCTTAAACAGCATTATTCAGTGCAAATTCACACGTGGAACTTGGAAAACTCAAGCCATTATAGATAAAGATGATGTTCCTCCAAATAATCTTGTAATAAAGGCTAATAAAAGCAAAGAAGTTAATGTCGAAATTCTTGAATTTTTAGACCAAAGACCAGTTGTTTCAGATCCAGTTCAAGGTAAGCTTGTTTCGTTCGATAGTTTTGAATGTAAAGATTTAGACTACAAACGCCCAATAACTGTCTGGCTTCCAGAAACCTATTCAGAAAAATCAGAACCAAACGCAGTAATTTATATGCATGATGGGCAGAATCTTTTTGAACCCTCTGCTTCTTTTGCTGGCAACGACTGGAAAGTTGACGAAACTCTGACAAAGATGATAAAAGCAAAGGAAATCAAAGACTGCATTGTTGTCGCAATTCCTAATTCACCTGATAGAATGAAAGAGTTAAACTTGGAAAGCAAGCTTGGCAAGGCTTATGCAGAGTTTATCATTAATGAAGTTATGCCTTTTATTAACGGAAAGTTCAATACAAGCAAGAAAGCCGAAGATAATGTTGTTGCTGGTTCGTCTATGGGTGGACTGATGTCTTTTCAAATGGCAATCGAATACCCAGATATTTTTGGAAAAGCAGCTTGTTTTTCTCCTGCTTTTCCTCTGACTTTTAGCCAGATAATGGGAAAAGTTTCCAAAAGCAAGAATTTGCCTTTGCAGTCTATGATTTATATTGATACTGGCGAATACGAAGATATGATAACTAAAAGTTATTATGAAATGATGGATTTGTTGAAAAAGAAAGGCTATGTCGAAGGCAAAAATCTAATGGGCTATTTCGACAAAGAAGCCACTCATACCGAAAGTGCATGGGCAAACAGATTCCATATCCCTATGAAATTTTTGTTAGGAAAGTGCTAAACTGAAATCAAGAAATTAGATTATATAATTTTGATCATACTAACTTAAAGCTTATTTGAAAGATTAGATTTTGTATACTAAAGTGTTACAATATTGTTTTAGATACTTGTTTCTCAGTCTTCTATAAAAAAGAATTGCCACAATAACAGTACTAATATATACTTTATATTATCTCTTCAACTGTTTGTTTCTTTTTAAAGAAGTTTAAAGTAGAGGTTTCAAGATGGAATTAGAAGTTATAAAATTAAGAAAACAATTTAATGATTGTGTTGCCGTTAGAGATCTTTCATTTACTATTGAAACAGGCGAGATTACTGGTTTTATAGGACCAAATGGAGCAGGAAAAACAACGACAATGCGAATGATTGCTAATTTTGAAACCTGTACAGAAGGTGATATTAAAATAGCAGGTGTTTCTGTTTTAGGCTATCCTGAATTGATTCGAGATCATATTGGTTATGTACCTGATTCGTTACCATCAGTTAATGATATGACAGTTCATGATTACTTAGATTTTTTTGCATGTGCTTATGGTTATAAATCTCCTTTAAGACAAAAAAATGTTAGAGCGATAGAGGAGTTTACAAAACTTTTAGGTATAAAAGAAAAAATAGTAGACTCTTTATCTAAAGGTATGAAACAAAGAGTTGCTATAGCACGTGCTTTAATTAGTGATCCTGAATTTTTATTGATGGATGAACCTGCCGCTGGGCTTGATCCAAGAGCTAGAATAGAATTAAGAGATTTATTAAAGGTTCTTCAAGAGCAAGGAAAGGGAATTTTAATTAGTTCCCATATTCTCAGTGAACTAGCTGAAATATGTACTTCTACAATAATTGTTGAAAAAGGTAGACTGCTTAAAGCTGGCAAAGTAGAAAATATTGTTCGAGAATCAGCGATTAATTCAAAACCTATATATCAAATAAAAACTATTAATCCACCAAGCAAAGAAATAATCAAGACGATTGCTTTGCAACCGATGGTTTCAGGAATTTCTGTTATTGGTAACATTGTTGAGTTTGAATATGCTGGTTCAGAAGAGCAGGCTATAGAAATAGTTGGTTATTTGGTATCCGAAGGTTTACGCATTGTTTCATGCGGTTTTAAACAAGCTAATTTGGAATCCGCCTTTATGAATATCACAAAGGGAGGTGTTCAATGAGTTCTTTTGTTGATTACTTAGAAGACAATCTTAATCCTATACTTTTTTATGATTTAAGAAAAACTGTAAGGTCGAATTCTTTTTGGTTAAAGTTGTTTTTTCTTTTATTTGTTTACTGTTTTATTTTTTATGTGCTAATTGTTAGTAAACATGCTAATTATAGTAGAGAATATATTTTGACTTGTTATAGAGTTTTAGCCTTTTTTTTCCTTTCTGTTTTTATTGCTATACCTATCAATCTTCGCAAGATTACAATAAATGATATTAAAAGCGATAATATATTTTTCATTTTTATGTCTAATGTTACTGCTTTAAAGTTTATAAATGGAAAATTTCTTTTGGGGCTATTTTATACTACATTTGTTCTTTTAGCTGCTATACCTGTTTATATTTTTGTTTATTATACAAAAGCAATAGAATTTTATCAGTTGTTAAGAATTTTCTTCTATAGTTGTGTTATCCCAATACCTCTTATTTTAGGTTGCATTTATATAGGGTTTACCGATGGGAGAGAAAAAAAAGCCGCTCAATTTGTGAGTGAGATAGTTCAATTCGGTTTTATGCTGTTTTATGGCTTTTTAGCTGTTGAACTTGGGGTTTATGTTATTCGTGATGGAAATTATAATTCTATTAAGTCTGTTATTGGAGGAGATTTAATTGCAGGAACGGTATTCTTAGTTATTTCTGCTTTTACATATCTCTTTTTATACACTCATGTCATCAAAAAATATCCATTATCTGAAGCTACTAATTCTTTTATACCCAAACAACGTAACAACGTTTTTTCTTATAAATTAAATAAATCAAAAACTCAAAATTCTAATTTTGTTAATATGTCAAATGTTTTGTCTTCAGCTAGAAAAACAAGTGTTCCTGCAACAAATGTAGCATTAAAAACTAGTGTTGCAACAGCAAAAACAGTTTTACCTTCAACAAGAGATTTGACTGTTTCAAATGCTTTAGTTTCGTCAAGTAAAACTTATGCTTCAAGAAATCTTTCAAATGCATCGAATTCAAGCAATGACTTAAAACCACATTCGTATATTGATAATACTTTATATAGAGCTAAATCAAAAGAAAATATATTGTTTAGAAAAAAAGGAGAAAAAACTGGAACTGAATCTATAATTAAATATTTATTTACTGGTTTATTTGCTGTAGAATTTGTACTTGTTTTATTTAATTCTCCGTTAAACGCATTTATTATACGTACTTTCTATTTCCTGTTCGGATTTTTAACCATATATTTCCATTGTAAAGACAAGTTTTATGACAATAGAACTAAATTGGAAATTCCAACTAAAGGTTTAAAAAGATATATAAAATTTCCATTTGTAAGTGGATATGCAAATGGAATTGTTTGGCTTTCTTTAATAGCTTTAACATTTTTAATAGTTCTATCAATAAGATATGGAGCTTCAACTTATAGAACTATTGAAATTAGACCTGGTTTGAGTTATGTCCTTGATGGTTCTTTTGAAGAAGGTTATTTTGTACTGATGGCATTTATGTTTAATATATCTAGCTGGTGTTTTTTGGGAAGATTTATTTCTGAATTCTATCTAAATAATGACGCTAAGGATGACAAAACATTATCCACGATAATTACAATTATCTTTGTTGCTTCATTTAGTTCGGGTTTTTTCTCAAAAGATACAGATTCTTTAAACTTAATACAGTATTTTCTCCCATCTATGCCTATGATGACTAGTTATTACTTCTTTAAAAAGCCTTTGGCTTTTCTCTGCAATTTAATCTTCTTCTTTATTACAATTATCCCTCATTATAATTCTATGAGGGAACAAGCGATTAGTTATTTTAACAAAGAATCAAATTAAGCATTATCACACAGTTAAAATTTTTGAAAGGGTTGGAATTGTATTATACATTTCCAACCCTTTCCTTCTCCCTTTCCTTCTCCCTTCTCCCTTCTCCCTTCTCCCTTCTCCCTTCTCCCTTCTCCCTTCTCCTTTCTCCTTTCTCCTTTCTCCCTTCTCTCTTTCCCCTTTTTTTTCCCTATAAATTTTATTGACATTTCTTTTCTTTTAAATAAGTTCTTATATTGGTTAGGTATCTTAATATTTGATTAGGGTTACTCTTGTGAAAAATATAATATTTATTACAATTCTACTGCTTTTAACTAGTGCCACATTACTTTTTGCTAGTTCCTTTTCTGAAATCCCAAGTAACCATTGGGCGTTAGAAGCTGTCGATGAACTTATGTCTAAAGGAATTGTCAGTGGTTATGCAGATGGAACATACAAGGGTAATATGCATATAAGCCGTTATCATCTTGCGTTAGTAACAGCAAAAGCCTTAGCAAGTGTAGAACAAAAACGCAATGTTGTAACAAAATCAGATATTAGAATAATAGAAAGACTTTCACTAGAGTTTGCTGATGAATTAGAAAAAATGGGCATAAAAGTAAAATCCCTTTCAGCTGATTTGCAAGGAGTGAAAAGTGAAGTTTCTTTTTTTAAAACCGAAGTTCAGAAAATAAAAAAGATTATTACAAATGGTTCAAAAAAGGTTAAAGTTTCTGGTGATGTGCTTACTAGAAATTATGGCTATGTACAAAAAAAAGGAACTCATCGTCATAGAACTGAAACTCTTTTTAGAATCCAGTTAGATAGTATTATTGATGATAATATTTCTGTTCATACTCGTTGGAATTTATTAGAGCATAGCAACAACGATGCTCTTGCTAGAAATCAGTGGAATGGCAATAATAAGCGGACTGGAACAGTTGAAGTTGCCAATCTGGAGTTTAAAAATACCTTTAAAACAAATACTAATATTAAAGTCGGTAGAGATTGGTGTACACATGGGCATGGATTGGTTATCCATGATTATATGGATAGCATAAGTATAAACAAAGAAAAAAATAACTTTAATTTTTCTTTTAATTGTTTCTTTGATAGAAATAATTCTATTAATAATGCTGATTATTTGAATGTTTATAATATTAATGCTGATTATAATTATGATATATACAAGCTGTATTTTGGTTTATATTATAATAGCAGAGATTGGGGAATTGATAATACAAACACAAGAGTTGCATTGAATAATAATAAAAAAGATATAAAGTTTGAAACTGGTATTTCTGGAAAAATTACTTGCAAAAATGAAGATTTATCTTACGATTTGGCAGGTGTTTTCAACAAATCAGAATCTTACAGAAGATTTGTGAATAGAAATGTAGATTATAAAGGCTGGTTAGGACATTTGGCTTTAAAATATGATTGCGAAAATGATTTCAATTTCAAATTGGCTTATACCTGTGCTGAAAATGACTCTTATGCATCTATTAAGAGAAACGATAGCAATTCTTATATTTTGCGTGACGAAACGCCTTTTGAAGATTTATCTACTTTGATAACAAATGGAGTTATTACTAATATTAGCAATTTCAAAATTCAGTTGAAGAGATGTTTGGATAATGAGAAAAAGCAAAGTTTGAGAGTGGCTTTTGATATAATAAAAGAAAGAGACAGCAACACTTTCAGAACTGATACAAATCTTATTACTGCTGAATATAATTACCAGCTTTCTGAGAATTCCAGAGCTAGATTTGTTTTCCAAAATGCTAAAGATAAAGATGGTTATTATACATTGCCTGGTGAAAGTGAACAGCTTTATTCAACAGAATTCCTAGCTAGATTCTAAGTAAAAGTTTTGCCAAGGTTTGCACTGAGAGTATTTTACAGACAAACGCAAACTTTTTTTGCTATTAATCAGTCTTTCGGATATGTCATTGCGAGCCTGCTATAGGCAGGCGTGGCGTTGCTGAAAGCAAAACGAAGTCCATCCAGAAAAAATATAAAACATACAATGACAGTTCGCTTGTTCGACATATTT
>CAJOQX010000154.1 GCA_905236865.1 Candidatus Rifleibacteriota bacterium | reverse complement strand
AGCAGTTTCCGCAGAAGCAGGTTTAAATGGTAATATTGGTAATGTGTTACATCCGACACAACAATTTGTTGGAATTGACAATATTTCTTCAGATATACCTAATAGCGATGCTAATCCAATCGAAGGAGTAAAAGCCACTCCAAAATCAGATTTCATACGTTCTGAACGAGGTTTTGTTCCAAATCAAAACTCATTCTTCCAGCCAAATGGGTATGAAAGCGTAATAACAAGTAGTCCTGAAGTTCACCCACTAGAGATTGAAAACGAAAATTCTCTTGATTTCACCAAAAACGATACATTAAATTATCAAAATGCTCCTGGTTACTCCCCTATTTCAGGTCTAGAAAAACCAGAACCAGTTGAAACCTTCAATCTTAAATATTCTAGTGATATAATTCAAGAAGCTGAAGATGTCGCAGATAGAAACATAGATCGTCAATATGTTGATAGATTAATGATTCTACAAGCCAAAAGTTTGTATGGGGCTATTAGCGGTGCATTAAATCAATTTTCTCCTTCAACTTTTAATGTTCTTGGTTAATTTTAATGTCTAAATGTATCGCTTTCTTTGATTTTGATGGAACTATTACCACAACCGACAGTTATTTTCAGTTTTTATTGTACTGTTTCGGTTGGAAAGGTGTAATAGGAAAAGCATTAAACATTATCCCTATTCTTTTTTCTTACGCTTTTGAATTTTGCGATAATGAAACAGCAAAACAATCAATAACATCAACTTTTTTCAAAGGAATGAAAGAAGAACAATTTGACAAACTTTGTTATGATTTTGTAGAAAACAGACTTAACAAAATCATAAGACCAAATGCCATAAACAAAATAAAATGGCATAAAGAACAAGGGCACAAAGTCTATATAGTATCAGCTTCTTTTTCTAAGTATTTAAAATATTTCGCTAAAAAGTATGACATAGAAGTAATTGCGACAGAACTTGAAGTTATAGACGGTAAAATCACTGGCTGGTTTGCATCACGCAATTGCTGGGGTCCAGAAAAAATAGAAAGAATAAATGAAGCAGTACCTGATCTAGATACTTATGAAGAATCTTATGGTTATGGTGATTCAATTGGAGATAAAATAGGAATGTTATCAATTGTCACTAACCCTGAATATAGAGTTTTTTAATAATAACTAATTTATATTGGAGAATAATATGGTATATCAAGAAACGATAAAAACTACTTCAGCACAACAAATGATAAACATTACAGAATATGTTCAAAAAGCTGTTACAGATTCTGGTGTTGTAGATGGTTTTGTAATCGTTTCTGTTCCTCACACTACAGCAGGAATAACAGTTAATGAAAATACTGACCCAAATGTAGGACGTGATATTATTCGTAGATTAGAAAAAATATTTCCAGTAAACGACCCTTTAGATGGTCATTCTGAGGGGAATAGTGCAGCACATTGCAAATCTAGTTTTATGGGTGTTAGTCATACATATATAGTTGAAGACGGAAGAATTGTTTTAGGCACTTGGCAAGGTATATTCTTCTGCGAATTCGATGGTCCTAGAGTAAGAAAGCTTAATATAGGTGTCTTTTCTGATAGATAAAAGAGTTATTTCTAATATTCATTAGCAGGGTATAAAATAAAAGACAAACTTGCTATTTTATCGTCTTTTAATGCTGTTAAAGTTATTCTTTTGCAATACGGAATTGAAATATTGTTACCACCATTTTTATAAGTATATGTAACTACATCCCCATCTTTTAATTTTTTTATTCGTATACCATTAAAGAGTCTATAATAATCATTTCCTATTTTATCATCATTATTTAGTTGATATAATTGCAAAATCATATCATTTATTTTATCAACTTTTACGCTTTTGTTATCGTTTATAACATTTCGTGAAATAACAGTACTTATTTCTTGAAGAGAATTAACTAATGCCTTATATTGAAAAACTTCACTGTAACCATTAAATATCTTCAACAAAAAAGGTACTGAACTAGCTGCTAAAATAGAAAATAAAGCTAAAGTTAATATCAATTCTAATAGCGTAAATCCTTTTTTACTCATATTAAAACTCCACCGTTTTCAATGTAGTTTGAATATCTTCAAAATCAGGAGCTATAACAGTTACGATTATAATTTTAGAATCAAGATTTTCGGCATCTGCTCCTGCATCTTTTCTTATTACTACCATATTTAGGTTTGTAACTCCGTCAGGATGAATTTTAGAATTTAGTGGAATAGTCAAAGGAGTTGAATAATCTTCTCCAGATTTAATCAAATAATCTATTGTAACTGAAGGAGTAGTACTCGTTGTAATTTCAATTTCATCATCAAAATCTAAAACATTAGGCAATTCAGAAAAGCCTTTAGCTTTAACTAACATCAAAACATTATTTGCTGCTGTTAATGTTTTTATTTTTGCTATTTCTACGCCATTATATCTACCTGTAATTCCTAGCATATATGCTATCCCCATAAAAACTAATGCAATCATGGGAATAGCGACAAGTAATTCCATTAACGACAGACCTATTTTTTTATTTTTCATTTTCATTTAACCGTTATCGTTTTTATATTTACAGAATTTGTTTCACCAACTTTTCTTTTAATTATTATAGTTCCAGATGTTGCAACTTGTCCATTCACCATAAAGAGAAAAGATTTATTATCTTTAAAAAAATAATCAGAAGGCATAGTATATGTGGCTACACCTACATTAATTATACCATCTATAAAATTACCCTTTGCAATATTTTTAAAAGTTATTATAGATTCAGCAGTTTTCCCTGTTATCGCATTGCTTCTAGTTCTGGCAATTAGATGATATACCATTTGTTCTGCTGTGCCTTCATTTAATTTTCTATAAGTACTAGTGGCAAGAGGTATGATAGCAGCAGAAACCACTGTTATCATAAAAGCAACCAAAAGCAATTCTATTAATGTAAAAGCATTTTTCTTATTAGATACCATATCAATTTGCTCTTATAAAACTCATCTTGAATAAAGGGATGAAAACAGCAAGCATTATAAAACCAACCAATAATGCCATAACAACAATTAAAATGGGTTCTATTAAAGTCATAGCTGACTTTATAGCAACACTTAACTGTTCATCATAATAGGAAGCAATTTCATTGAACATAGAATCCATTGAACCTGTAGCTTCACCAGTTTCAATAAGTTTCTGAGCCATTGGGGGGAAAATAGGGTCATTTTCAAGTGCTTTTTTAAAAGTACTACCTTGGTCTATATGTTCTATCATTTTACGCACAGTGTTTTTAGGTGTTGGAACAACAATTGTATTTTCAATAGCAATCAATAATTCTCTTAAAGGTACCCCAGCCTGCAATAACAACCCCATTGATTCTGCTATTTGAACCACATAAAACCTTTTTGTAACTTCTTTTATTACAGGAATACTTAAAGAAAGCTCACCAAAAGCAGATTGCCCCTGATCAGTAAAAGCATAATAAATCAAAATAAAAACAGATATAGCTATTCCAATTAAAACCTTTACATAGTTATGGGCAAGATAATCACTAGTTTGTATAAGTGCTTTTGTCGCCCAGGGCAATTCTATCCCGCCTTTAGCAAATAAATCGGCAAATCTAGGAACAGCAAAAGTCATTAAGACAAATAAAACGATAAAAGCAACAAACATTAAAATGCTTGGATAGGTAAAAGCCCCTATCAACTGTCTTTTAATAGCAATTTTCCTTTTGTTTGTAGCGGCTAGTCTAACAAGGACTTGTTCCAAAACACCACCTGTTTCCCCTATCCTAATCATAGAAACAGTAAATCTATCAAAAATGTCATAATGATGGCTTAAAGCTTCTGAAAAAGAAGATCCATTATAGATACGATTTCTTAAATCATCTATACATTCCAAAAACCTTTTATTCGTTTCAGAGTTTTCCAAAGATTTTAATGCATCTACTAGGCTAATACCGCTTTTTATCATAATAGAAAGCTGAACAAAAAAAGTAGATATTATTTCTGCCGAAACCCTCTGTTTAAATAGATTAAGATCTATATTTAAACCATTATTGTCTTTAAATTCTTCGATTGAGGTTATGAAAAAACCTCTACCAGTCAGTTTTTCTACTGCAATGTTTTCGTTATCCGCTTCAATTTTATCTTTTATCTGATTCCCCGAGGGATCTTTTGCGTTGTATTGGTATAAAGGCATGATCAACTTCCTTAGAGAACTCTAACTAGCTCTGTCGCACTAGTTATTCTAGCTCGAACCTTATTTAACCCACCTTCTTTTAAAACAACTGTTCCTTCTTTTATTGCTACTTCCTCGATTTCGTTACTTGTTGCTCTTTCGATTATTTTTTTCTGTATTTCATCATCTATAATTGTTATTTCTTCCAAACAGGTTCTACCTTTATAGCCTATTCCGTTACAAACAGCACAGCCTTTACCTGCATAGCTTTGAAAATTTAGTCCCAGCATTTCTTTAACATAATCAGATACAACTTCTTCTTCAATACAGTTAGGACAATTGACTCTAACAAGTCTTTGAGCTACAACGCCCAAAAGAACATTTGCAGTTAAAAAAGGTTCAACTCCCATTTCAGCAAGTCTAATAGGAACGGAAGAAGTATTTCCACAGTGGATTGTAGAAAAGACTAAGTGACCTGTCATAGCCGCGTTAACAGCAAGCAATGCTGTCTCTTGGTCACGAATTTCACCAACCAATATAATATCAGGGTCCATACGCAGTATTGAACGTAGACCAGAAGCAAAAGTCAAATCTACTTTAGTGTTTACCTGAATCTGATTTAAAGTTGGCAATCGAATTTCAACAGGATCCTCCAAAGTAATGATTTTAACACTTTCTTTATTTAACTTTTGAAGAATAGAATAAAGTGTAGTTGTTTTACCAGAACCTGTTTGACCTGCTACAAGTATAAGACCGAAATTATGAGCTATTAAACCATTAACCTTTTCAAGACTTTTTTCAGAAAAACCTAGTTGGTTCAGTTCGGGAATTTTACTTTGGCTATTCAAAACTCTTACAACTATATTTTCGCCATCTATACAAGGACATACAGAAATACGTAAATCTACTCTATATCCTTCGGCATCAAACATAATTCTACCATCTTGCGGCACTCTATGCTCACTCACATCAAGACGAGCCATAACCTTTATACGAGATGTTATCATAGGATGAAGATCAAGCTTAGGTCTGAACATGGTTTTTAAAATACCATCGATACGGTATCTTATATGAAAGTCATTTCCGTCACGTTCGATATGAATATCTGTTGCTCTTTCTTTTATAGCACCTATAAATACTTGATTAACAAAGGTTACTATAGGTCCGCTTTCAGTAGTAACATCTTCTGGATTTAACATATCTATGGCAGAATCAACTTTATAGTCATCCATATATCTCATGGAATTATGGATTTCTTCATTACCTTGATAATACCTTTCGATACATTCTCTTATTTGAGACAAGGAAGCAAGATAAACTACAATTTTTTCGCCTATTTGGCTTTCTAGACGACCTATTAAAGAAATATTCAAAGGATCAGCAGTAGCAAAAACAATCGCATCGCCTTTTCTTTCAACAGGAATAACATCATGTTCTTTTGCAAATTCAGGATTAATAATATGCAAAATAGTCTGATCAACAATTAATTCCCCACTAGGTAATAGTGGAATACCGTATTGGATTGCAAGAGTTTGTAAAACTTCAGTTTCTGTTATATAACCCAAATCAATTAAAGCTTCGCCTAATCTAACATTTCGTTCATGGCTATTTTTCAGCCCTTTTTGAAGCTGTGATTCGGTTATATAACCTGATTCTATTAATAATTCACCAATCTGTTTCATTAATTTTTCTTTCTAATTTAATCTTTTTTCATTTACTTCTTGCAAACAATACAGTTCTATGTATACAAAATTAAAACAAACTTATTTTATTTATGATTATTGACCTTTCTAATTTCTTCTAATTTTTTTTGTAGATAAACTGTATTGTCTTTTGATAGATAACTAGATTTTTCATTCACTTCTTTATCTGCAATATCAATATTTTCTAAATTATCAGCTTTTTCTAACAGATTTTTTATATCTGTATTATTGTCTAACATTTTTAGCATTGATTTATCTTGCTTCCAAGTATCATTGTCATTTGCTTTCAAAATGTTATTCAATTCAGAAGGATTGTCTAGTGATTTATAATCCTCCGTCATTTTTAAGTCAACCTTTATCTTCTTTTTAAGCTTGATTTGTTTTATTCTGTCATCAATATTTGGTTCAGAGGTCAATTCATCTTTTTTTTCAGTAACCTGCTGAGAAGAATTGTCTTTTATTTCTTTAACCTTTTCTTTTGTATTCGGTTTTGAAGAATTAACTTCT
>CAJOQX010000153.1 GCA_905236865.1 Candidatus Rifleibacteriota bacterium | reverse complement strand
CTTAAAGTGCCTACTCTTACAGCTTCGTCAAACATGGTTTTCTTAGCATCTTCACAAGCTTGTCCCAATCCTACGATATAAGGAACATTTTCAGTACCTGCACGACGACCACTTTCTTGATGACCACCAATAATAAATGAAGATACATGAACACCTTTTCTTATATAAAGAACGCCTATTCCCTTTGGTGCATGGATTTTATGACCAGATAAAGAAAGCATATCAACATTCAAGGCTTTCAGGTCCATCGGCAATTTGCCAGCAGCCTGAACTGCGTCTGTATGGAAAATGATTCCTCTTTCTCTAGCAATATTTCCAATATCGCCTATAGGGAAAATATTGCCAATTTCATTGTTAGCGGTCATAACAGAGATTAGAGCGGTATCTGGAGTTAAAGCTTCTTTCATTTCGTCAAGGCTTATCATACCTTTTGAATTAACGCTTAAATAAGTAACTCTATAACCTTTAGTCTTTTCAAGATACTTAAAAACATTCAATACAGCAGGGTGTTCTACTTTTGTAGTAACTATATGCTTCTTTTCAGGATGAGCTTCTAGATAGCCACGAATAGCATGATTATCAGATTCAGAGCCACAGGAAGTAAATATAATTTCGTCTGGTGAAACATTAAATAAATCTGCAACTTTTTCACGAGCTTCTTTTACATATTTAGCTACCTGACCACCAAAGAGGTGCATAGAGCTAGGATTGCCATATAATTCTCCAAAAAAGGGCATCATAGCTTCTCTAACACTAGGAGAAACCATACTAGTTGCGTTGTTATCTAAATATACCTGCATATTATTTAGCCTCAATAACAGTAATGTCAGCAGAAACTTCATTGCGTAAAGTTTCTTCTACAAAAGATTTTAAAGTTTCAGTAGCATGTGGGCAAGCCCCACAGGCACCATGCAGTTTGACAAAAACGTCAGTGCCATTTATGTCAACTAATTCAATATCGCCACCATCATTTTGCAATGCTGGAGCAATTTTTTCTTCAATACAAGCTGAAACCATTTTCATTCTCATAAGATTTGACATTTTAGGTTTATGGGGAACATCTTCGATGGCTGTTCCGTTTACTTCAGCAATAATTCTTTTTATTTCATCGTGGCATTTGCCACATTTACCACCAGCTTTTGTATAGTTGGTAACTTCTTCGACAGTTTTTAAGCCATGTTCTTTAACGACTTCTCTAATTTTATCTTCGGAAACCCAAAAACATTGGCAAACTATTTTATCATCTTTGTGTTCGGCTGCTATGTCTTCACCACGATAATTAGCTATTGCAGCTTCAAGAGCTTCTTTTCCCATAACTGAACAATGCATTTTCTGTTGTGGAAGACCGCCTAGATAATCTGCAATTTGTTCGTTTGTAACTTTCAAGGCTTCTGTTATTGTCATTCCTTTAACTATTTCAGTTAAAGCAGAAGCACTCGCTATGGCACTAGCACAGCCAAAAGTCATAAATTTAGCATCTTCAATAATTTCGGTTTCAGGGTTTATCTTTAGAAAGAGCTTTAAAGCGTCACCACAAGCCAAAGAGCCGACTTGCCCAACGCCATTAGCATCTTCAAGTTTTCCTACATTTCTTGGGTGCTCAAAGTGATCAATTACTGATTTTGTATAATCCCACATGATTTCTTACCTTTTTTTAGATATAAGCTATAAGTTATAAGCATTAAGCCAAAGAAACAATAATTAGGTTTGACTTAAAAGCTTAGAGCTTGTAATTTGAAGCTTTTATAACAATAAAAACAATAATTACTTATTTATTTGGAAAATGGATTATAGACTTATTGAAACAATATTTCAACTATTATTTTTCATCAAAAATATACATTATTTAAATAGTATATTTATTTAATCAATAAATAAAAAAATGACAATTATATTTTTCGTAATTGTCATTTTCCAGTTAAATATTATTTCCCAAAACGTTTATGAAGTTCGTCTAAATACTCACTGTTGTCGAAGAAGTTGAGTTTCATAGCAGATTTAACTTCTTTTAAGGTTTGAGAAGCTATATCTCTGGCTTTAGCACAGCCTTCTTTGAGAATATTATAGACGTAGTCTATATTTCCTTCAAATTCTTTGCGTCTATTTCTTATTGGTTCTAATTCTGCTTGAATAATAGAATTTAAGAACTTCTTGACTTTCATATCGCCAAGACCACCACGCTGATAATGGGCTTTTAGTTCATCAAGATTCTTATATTCTGGCAGATATTTTTCAAAGTGTTCATCGTTACAGAAAGCATCTAAATAAGTAAATACTGTATTTCCATCAAGATTACCAGGATCTGAAACTTTAAGGTGGTTAGGATCGGTAAACATACTCATTACTTTTGCTTTTATGTCTGCTTCTGAATCACTTAAATAAATGCAATTTCCAAGTGATTTGCTCATTTTTGCTTTTCCATCTGTTCCAGGAAGTCTTAGGCAGGCATCATTCTTTGGAAGAATTATATTGGGGTCTACCAAAACATCACCATAAATTGAATTGAACTTATGAACTATTTCGCTAGTTTGTTCTAACATTGGCTTTTGGTCTTCTCCAACAGGAACATCTGTTGCTTTGAATGCAGTAATATCAGAAGCTTGACTAATTGGATAAGTAAAGAATCCAACAGGAATACTTGCTTCAAAGTTTCTCATCTGTATTTCAGCTTTTACAGTAGGATTGCGTTGTACTCTGCTGACAGTAACAAGATTCATATAGTAGAAAGTCAATTCAGTTAATTCTGCAATTTGTGACTGAATAAAAATAGTAGCTATTTTAGGGTCTATTCCAACAGATAAATAATCTAAAGCCACTTCCATAATGTTCTGGCGAACTTTTTCTGGATGGTCTGCATTATCTGTAAGTGCTTGTGCATCGGCAATCATAATGAGAATTTTATCAAATTCTCCTGAATTTTGTAGTTGTACTCTTGGTCTTAAAGAACCAACATAATGCCCTATGTGCAATCTTCCTGTTGGTCTGTCACCTGTTAGTATAATTCTGGGCATTTTTTTCTCCTTAATGAGTTATTTTGAACGAATGATATAACATATTTTAGTATTATGCAAAACTATTTTTATTCCGATATAGATAAATGGCAAAAAGTTTAGTAAAATTATATATTATTAACAAAGGTAGGTTTTGTAATGCTTTTTGATGATGGAAATGAACCCGAAGAATTAGACGATATAAGTGAAAAGCAACAGGTTCATAACGCTGTCGCCTTAAATGAACCTATCAATTTAGAAGAAGACGAAGATGACGAGGACGAATCAGAGACCATTACTCAAAAAATGATTAGATGGTTATGGTTCTTTTTTAAACTTGGATTTGTCCTCACATTAATAAGTATTGTTATTGTTACAGGAGCTATAATTGGCTTAATTAAAGGATTCTCAGAAAAAATACCTATAATTTCAGATAGCTCTTATAGGCCAAATCTAACAACTCAAGTTTTTGACTGCAATGGAAAAGTTTTAGCTAGATTTCATGCAGAAGAAAACAGAACAAGAATATTGTCAAGCAAAGAAATCCCTGATGATATGAAACACGCTGTTGTAGCTATTGAAGATGAACGTTTTTATCAGCATTATGGAATCGATTTGATAGGTATCACACGTGCAATGTTAAGAAATATAAAAGCTGGTGGGATTAAACAAGGGGCTTCCACATTAACTCAACAACTAGTAAAAAATGCTTTTCTAACAAGCGAAAAGACTTTGAAACGTAAAGCTATTGAAGCAATGATGGCTTTCCAAATAGAAAGAAAATATTCTAAAGATGAAATTATTACTCTTTACTTAAATGAAATCTATTTTGGGCACGGAGCTTATGGTTTGGCTGCAGCTTCAGAAATATATTTTGGGAAAACAGACCCCAAAAATCTTACTATAGCAGAGTGTGCAATGCTTGCTAGTATCCCTAAAAGTCCTACAAAATATGAACCAGTTAGACATCCAAAAGACAATAAAGAACGAAGAGCATTAGTCCTTTCAAAAATGGTTGAATTAGGCTTTATTACTCCTGCTCAATATGAAGAAGCTAAAGAAGAAGAGCCTGTCCTTTGTAAAATGAAAGAAGATGAAATCAAGGCTCCATATTTTACAACTTATGTTAGAGATAGATTGTTAGATAGATATGGAGCAAATGTTGTATACAATGGCGGTTTAAAAGTTTATACAACTATAGATATGGAATTGCAAGAATATGCAGAAAAAGCTATGGCTGCTTCTGAAATATTTGTTAAGAATCCGATTGAAAAAGAACCTGATTTGAACGGCTCTTTAATATGCTTAGACCCAAAGAATGGGCATATATTGGCAATGTATGGTGGCAGAGACTTTACAAAGTCACAGTTTAATCGTGTAACTCAAGCTTATAGACAGCCTGGTTCTTCTTTTAAACCATTTGTTTATGCAACTGCTTTAGAAAATGGTTGGCTTCCAAACGATACAATTCTCGATGAATTTATTTCTTATACTAATCCTTGGACTAAGCAGGTTTGGGCTCCGAGAAATTCTGACCATAAATTTCACGGTCACGTTACTTTAATGAGAGCATTGGCAAAAAGTTACAATGTTCCAGCGGTTAAGTTAATTGATAAACTAACGCCCGCAAAAGTAATAAAAATGGCTAAAAAAATGGGTGTTACAGCACAAATGGAACCAAATCTTTCTTTAGCTTTGGGTTCAGGGCAATTTACCCCTCTAGAAATGGCCTCGGCTTACGGTATTTTTGCAAATATGGGAATCTATTGCAGTCCTATAGCTATAACAAAGATTTGCGATAGAGATAATAATGTTCTTGAAGAAAATGTTCCACGAGCACAAGAAGTTATGAAGTCTATTAATGCTGCAATGATGTGTGATTTGTTAAAGAACGCTTTGGAAAAAGGAACTGGATATAGAGCTAAGGTTGCAGGTTATACCTGTGGTGGAAAAACTGGAACAACTAACGATTATATAGATGCTTGGTTTGATGGTATTTCTCCAAATCTTGTAACTATAGTTCAATTTGGTTACGATATGCCTAAAACTCTTGGAAAAGGTATGGCTGGCGGTAATGTTTGTGCTCCTGTATGGCATAATTTTATGGAAAAGGCTTTAGCAAAATATCCCAAAAAAGAATTTCCAGTTCCAGAAGGTGGTATACGTTGCACTGTCTGTATTACTTCAGGAAAACTTGCTTCTGCTTCTTGTCCTAAAAATGAAATTGTTACACAGGTCTTCCCAATAGAGTCTCAACCATTGGTTAAATGCGATCATTCTAGGTTTGTTGCTAAAAATACTGCTATTACCAAGCCAGTACAAGAAGATGGCTCTTTTGATGAAACTGGAGCTGGCTTTGTAAGTGCCTCTGATTTCTTCAGTGATAACTATCAGCAGGGAACTGTTTCAAGACCACAGACTTATACTCAACCAACAACTTCTAATAATTGGATTCAACGAACCACTACTACAACTAATCCTAACTCCAATACGGTTAGAGAACCTGGTGTATTTATTCCTTACACTAATAAACAAACAAAAACTAGTCCAAATATTATATTTGATGATGACTATAGATAATGTAGGTATAAGAAAGAAAAGGGTATAGTGGGTAAGAGGTGAAAAAAAATTTTTTCATAAATCTTAAATCTTATATCTTATAATTAAATAACAATGGAAGATTTGATAATAAACGAAAAAATAACAATAGCCGCTGATGAACTCAAAATCAGTGCTGTACGTTCATCAGGTCCAGGTGGGCAAAACGTAAACAAAGTCTCCACCTCAGTTGAATTAAGATTTAGTCCAAAAGATTGTTGCCAACTTCCAGAATATGCAATTAAAAAGCTTTTGGCTGAAAACAAAAATAAACTAGACTCCGAAGAATCAATTATAATAACTAGTCAGCGTTTTAGAGAACAATATCGAAATATAGAAGATGCCAGAGAGAAACTACGTATATTAATTCTAGAAGCTTTAAAAGTAAAGAAAAAAAGACGACCAACAAAACCTACAAAAGCTTCTATTGAAGATAGAATTCTATCTAAGAAAATAATCAGCCAGAAAAAAGCCACTCGCAATAAAAAGTTCGAAGAGTAAATTCACTTATCTCATTTTCAGTTTTCACCTTTTCTGTTGCTATTCGGTGCATCCTTTCACCTTGTGCCTTAATCTCTTTCTAAAGGTATCTCAATCTTTTCTTCTCAAATTTCTTTTTTTGCCAAAAATGTAATTAATATTAATATAAAAAATATATGACTTACGAAATGCCAAAACTTAATAAATTTTTAACAATGTGTACACAAAAAACTTAATATCATCTAATTAAAACTTTATTAATATCTTCATATACTATTTCGTTATTAAAATTTGCTCTATAGATCTCTACAGCAAAAGAATAAAAATCGTTAGCCCAATAATTTTTTAGCCTTATTCTTCAAAGCTTTTGTCCAGCCAACCAATTCCACTGAATAATGAAAATACTTTCATATTTTTATTACTAATCAATTCTTAAAAACCTTAAATTTATAGAATTATAATTCAAGAATTAATTATTCTATCAAATTCGGCTTCAGTAATACCATTAAATTTGATAATATCTTCTTTTGATAGACCATTAGAAAGCATAGTAACAAAGGCTTCCTTTCTACCTTCTTTTCTACCTTCTTTTCTACCTTCTTCTATTCCTTCTTTTTTGCCTTTTTTATAACCATTTCCACGTATAAGACTAAGATAGATGAGGCTGTTTTCTCTGTCTTCCATTCTGGCACGCATTTCTTTATCCGAATTAGATTTTCTCACGCAATTTACTACTTCTGCCATACCTTCCTCACTTTCCATTTCAGATGGTATTTTTGAATCTTTTGAAGCATATTTTTTACTATTATACAGTAAAAATACCCATTTCTCAAATCTCGTCATTTCTTTTATCGGTTTGTCTTGGGCAAGCTTTGTAAGCCCAATAAAGTGCATAATCATAATATCATCTAGAATAATACTGTTTTCTTTGTTTTTAAATAAGAATTCTTCATCAATATTATTTGACTTTGGAAAGAGGTCATAACCAAGAATTGCTATTCCTATTGCTGGTTTTAATTCGTTATATGATTCATTTTTCTGTAACTGACTTGAATAGAGTTTAGAAAGATAATATGAAAAACGTTTTACAAAGTCTTCTTCATTTCTAACCTGCATTTCAATGTTATAAGAGTTACCTCTAGCATCTTTTACTCTTGTATCAAGTATAGATAGCTTATCTTCCTTATAATTCTGAACATTGAATGGGTTGAGAATTTCTATCTCTTTTATCTGCTTCAATCCTTCTAATTTCAGTAAGGCATTGAGTAGACAGATAGTAAGTTTCTTGTTTGACTCTTGTCCAAACACAGCTTTGAACAAGAAATCGTTTGTTAAGCCAAATATTTTTTCTGAATCGGACATATTAAACTCCTTGATTAATTATTTGAAATTTTTAGCATATAAGCAGCAAATCAAGAAGTTAATTAACAGAATCTCAAAGTTTAATATAATTGCTGTTTCTCAAAATTAAATATACACAAAATTGTTTTTATATTCAAGTTTTATTTACTAACAAAAGAGATAATAGTTAAACTCGCTCTTTAAACTAAAAAAGAAATATGATATAATAGCCCACGCAATGGAAAAAATATTCTATCCTTTTATGATTTCAGCTATTGCGGGGCTTTTATTGGTTCCGCTAGTTCGTCGCATAGCTTTAAAACACGGTCTTGTAGATAGACCAGGCGGTCGAAAAATACATACAAAGCCTATTCCAAGAATAGGCGGTCTTGCTGTATATGTTGGAAGTATGATTGGGGCTTTACCTTTTCTTTCTGATAGTAATGCTACGATGGGCGTTATGCTTGCGGGAACATTTGTTTTTATAATAGGTTTCATTGATGATTTGTTGGACTTGAAAGCGAAAATAAAGCTTGCAGGGCAAATTATAGCTTGTGGAATATTATTTGCTTATGGAGTAAAAATAAGTTTTATGACAAACTTTCTTTCAGGTGAAGGAATGTTTGCATTGGGCCTTTTAACTTACCCTTTAACTTTGCTTTGGGTAATAGGTTTGACGAATACTGTCAATCTAGTAGATGGTGTTGATGGGTTGGCTGGTGGGATAGTTTTTATTGCACTTGCAACTTTAATTTGTGTTAGAGCTTTGACTCCTCAAATGCAAGACCCTGTGCTTATGAATAATGTTATGGCTTTGTCAGCTGCTCTAATGGGGGCATTGTTGGGATTTTTAAGGTTTAATGTTTTTCCTGCTTCAATATTTATGGGTGATTCTGGGGCTTATTATCTTGGTTTTATGACGGCTGCACTTTCCGTAGCTGGTGGAGCAAAAGGTTCGATACTTTTCCCTTTGATTATACCGTTAATTGCATTTGGTTTACCGATTATAGATGTGATTTTTGCAATTCTTAGAAGGTATTTTAAGAAAGTGCCCATTTTTCAGGCAGATAAAGGTCATTTGCATCACAGACTCTTGCAACGTGGTTTTTCACAAAAGCAGACTACAAAATTTTTATGGATGGTTTCGACTTGTTTCAGTTTAGTTGCTGTATTAGCTGCCGATATTCCTCATAGAGGAATACAGACCGCCGCTGCTATAATGCTTGTAATTATGGTTTTCTTAAGCGTTTTTTATTTCATTAGGCACGTAAATAATGCAAAAAAACAATAATTTCTCCAACATATTATTACAAGAGAATCCTTCTAATGTTTTGAGGTGCTCTTTTGAAGGTGGTCGTATAGCTCAAACTTATTTATTTGTCGGAAGACAGTCCGTTGGAAGAAGGGCGGTTGCTAAGGCTTTTTCAGCTTTATTACAATGTAAACACCCAGTTAAAGATGAAAATGGGAAATATGATTCATGTGGTATTTGCGAAGATTGTATGAGAGTTGCTAATAATTCTCACCCAGATATAAGATATATTATACCCTACGGTAATGAAATAAAAATAGATCAGGTTAGGGAATTACAGAATCTCGCTGTATTAAAACCATCTATGGGAACGTGGCAAATTTTTATTATCGATCCAGCTGAAAAGCTGAATTTATCTTCTTCAAATGCTTTGTTAAAGACTTTAGAAGAAGCACCTGCCCATAGCTTATTTATTCTTTTGGCATCTGATACAGGTGCAGTATTGCCAACCATTTTGAGCCGTTCTGAAATTGTTAGGTTTAATTCACCTTCTCATCAACAAGTTAGAAAAATACTGCAGAGCAAATACAATATGACTCAAGAAGAAGCGGCTTCTTGTTATTCCTTATCTGAAGGAAATTTTGGTCAGTCTATTGTTATGGCTGAAGATTTTGAATATGATTCAGAAATTTTAGATATTAGTAGCTCTCATAAAAATTATTTGGTTAAGCTTCAAAAGTTTGCTAATAAGATTGAAAATGATTTTTCATTAGTTAATAATCTTGAAGAAGCATTAAAAAAGTCATGGGAGTTGCAGAATATTAATTTTCAGCCTTTATTAGAAGCAAGAAAAGCTTTGTGTCGTTCGCTTTTTATGAATACAGGTTTGCCAAAAGCTTTTCCTCTATTGTTTTCACAAGAAATTATAGATTCTATTGATTCCGCAAGTGCTTATATCAAAAAAAGCCTTGATCCTTTGCTTTCTGAAAATAAAAAATCCTATCCAACCGCTGTTTTAAAAGATATTGAAACTCAAATTTCATCTGCTACAGCTAAATGGGGAAGCGATCAACTCGAAAAATTGTTCTTTTGTTTGATGAATTGGTATACAGATGCTTTGTTAATGGCTTCAAATGCAGATGAAACTTTATTGTTGAACCTT
The DNA here is from genome assembly GCA_905236865.1 of Candidatus Rifleibacteriota bacterium. Lineage (GTDB taxonomy): Bacteria > Muiribacteriota > Ozemobacteria > Ozemobacterales > Ozemobacteraceae > RUG334. The sequence continues at coordinate 8,332 of CAJOQX010000153.1, read as the reverse complement.
GACCGCAAAGAAGATATTATTATAGTAGCAAGGGTTGAAGGTATTTCATTGTTAAGATCTCGCATAGATTTACTTGAAAAAAGTATAAATTTGTTGAGAAGATATATACAACCTCTTTTAATTCTTGAAAATGTTATTACGCAGATCGGAGGAGCCGAAGCGTGACTTTATATATAGCTTTAAGATTAAGAAAACTTTCTGTTGTTTATTGGTTCGTGAAACCTGAGAATGTTGAACTTCATGAAACACAAGATATTGTAGTCAATACCCAGCACGGTGTTGAAGTCGGTAAAGTATTAAGAATCACAGATACTAAACCAGCAAATCTTGATGAAGATACGCCTTTTGTTACTGAATTCGTCAGAATTGTTAATGATGAAGACAGACAACAATTAAAAGATTTGGCGTTAAAAGAAAAAGAAGCTTTTATTCAAGCTCGTAAAAAAATTGAAGAGCATGAATTACCTATGAAGCTTTTAAAAGCAGAGTATCTATTTGACTGTAGTCGACTGATTTTCTATTTTAAGTCAGACAACAAAGTCGATTTTAGAGAACTCTTGAAATCTCTTGCAAGTTTGTTCAGAACGAGAATTGAATTGAGACAGATAGGCGTAAGAGATGAAACTAAGCTCTTAGGTGGAATTGGCTGTTGCGGAAAACCTGTTTGTTGTTCGCAATTTATGAATGTTTTTTATCCTGTTTCTACTAAAATGGCTAAAGAACAAAACCTAAGCCTTAATCCTTCAAAGCTTTCTGGAATTTGTGGCAGACTTTTGTGTTGTCTTGCCCATGAGCATGAGTATTATGCTTCTTTTCATGGAAAATACCCAAGAATTACAGCAGAAGTAGTCGTTGGAGAAGAAACTGGAAGGGTTATAGATATTAACTATATAACAAGAAAAATTGTTATGTCTTTTTCCGACAAAAGAAAAATGACTTTTAGTTTTGACGATATTAGAGGGCGTAAAGATAGCACAACTGGAAGAAATCTTTGGTGGGTCAAGACTGATAACGAAAAAGAACCTGATTTAAGTGTGTTGCTGAAAAACCTTAATCCTCCAGGAACGGGTAAAAAGAAGCGCAAATATGATCCTACCCAGAATTATTATGACGATGATGGAATTTCGGATGATTATGCTGATGAAGATGATGACGATTTAGAAGAGTAAAACGATAAAATTAATGATGATTCGAAAGGAAAAATAGCAAAATTGACACTAGCTAATTGATTTCTCGAATCATAAAAATGTTGTTATTTGCTTCATTTTTAAAATAATTATAGACTTATATTAAAAACGTGATATAATCACAAGACTATTGTTTTTTAAGCAGTATTTTGCTTAAAAATAAGAAAAGCGAGGAAAGAGATAGTGTCTCGTATCGGATTATTAGCTGGTTGCGGTAGATTTCCTCTCTTTTTTGCAAAAGCAGCAAAAAAGAGTGGATACGAAGTTATTGCCGCTGCCATAAAAGATGAAACATCACAGGAAATTGAAGGCTTGGTAGACCAGATTCAATGGTTTAATATCGGTAGTTTGCAAGGTATGATTGATATGTTCGTCAAAGCTGGTATTAACCAAATGGTTATGGCTGGTGGGGTTACAAAAACTTTAATGTTTGAAAAAATTCAGCCAGACGCAAGGTTTCTCAAAGTTTTTTCTAAAGTTAAAAACAACAATGATGATGCTATATTACGCCAACTTTGTGAAGAATTTGAAACCGAAGGAATTCACGTTTGTGATTCAACTACATTTTTATCTGTCTTGCTTCCTGAAAAGGGCATTTTAACCAAACGTCAGCCAAACCAAGAAGAAGAATTAGATATAGAATACGGTCATAAGATTGCTAAACAAATCGCAGGTCTTGATATCGGTCAGACTGTTGTAGTCAAAAATCGTGTAATTCTCGCTGTTGAAGCTATTGAAGGTACAAATAAAGCAATTATGCGTGGTAGTGAACTTGGAAACGGTGATATTACAGTGGTTAAAGTTGCTAGACCAAGTCAAGATATGCGTTATGATATTCCAACAGTAGGAATAGAAACTATTAAAACTCTCATTAAGGCTAAAGCAAAATGTCTAGCTTTTGAAGAAGGCAAGACTCTTCTCCTTGATCGTGAAGAAGTTATAAAAATGGCTGATGAAGCTGGTATAGCAATTAAAGTTGTAGAACAGGGGAAATAAATGAAAGCTGTAAATATTGGTGTTATTGGCGTTGGTCATCTAGGTCAGCATCATGCAAGAATTCTTAACGAAATAGAGGGTGCTAATCTTGTAGGTATTTCTGATGTTAATGAAGAAGCTGGAAAAGCACAAGCAGATAAATATGGAGTCAAATATTATAAAGATTTCAGAGAATTAGCTAATCATGTAGAAGCTGTTACCGTTGTTGTTCCAACTTTTTTGCATCATGATGTTGCAAAATATTTCCTAGAAAACAATATACATACTTTCATAGAAAAGCCTATAACCAAGACCTTGCAAGATGCAAATGATTTGGTTGCAATTGCAGGTGAAAAACAGCTTACTCTTCAAGTCGGTCATGTAGAACGTTTTAACGCCGCTATTGTTAAATTACAATCTTTGATAGAAAATCCTCGCTTTATAGAATGTCAGAGAATGTGTAAATTTTCTAATCGTATTCAAGATGTTGGCGTTGTTTTAGATATGATGATTCACGATATAGATATAGTTTTATCTCTCGTAAAATCACCAATCAAGCATATTGATGCTGTTGGTCTCCCTGTACTGACAGCAAACGAAGATATTGCTAATGCACACATAGTTTTTGAAAATGGTTGTATAGCTAATCTTACCGCTTCAAGAATTAGCGAAGAAATGGTAAGAAAACTAAGAATATTTGAATTAGATAAGTATTGTTCATTAGATTATGCAGAGCAGACTATAACAATGGCCCATAAAAGTAGCGAAGAACAAAAAATTGTCTGTGAAGCATTAGATGTTCAAAAGGCTGAACCGCTTCGTAAAGAATTAGAACATTTTATTAATTGTATACAAGAAAAGAAAAAGCCTCTTGTAACTATTGAAGACGGTAAAAATGCTCTTGAAGTTGCACTTGAAATATTGACTAAGTGTAAAGAAAGTTCCGTGAAAGCATAACTTGGTAATATTTTGGATAATACTTCTAAAAAAATAAAAAAGATTTTTTTCCTTGCAGGTGAACATAGCGGAGATTTGCAAGGTTCTATAGTTATCAAACAACTAAAAAAAATAATGCCAGAAGTTGAAATTTCAGGCGTTGGTGGCAAGCTCATGAAAGAAGCCGGCATGACTTGCATACACAATAGTGATGAAATGGCTGTTATAGGCATTATTGAAGTTGTTAAAAATTTTAAAATTTTAAAGCATATTAAAGCAGATATTCAAAATTGGTTAAAAGATAACCAACCAGATATGGTAGTTTTAATTGATTACCCTGACTTTAATAGAATGATTGCTTCTTATGCAAAATCTATTGGTCTTTATGTATTATATTATATTACTCCGCAGGTTTGGGCTTGGCGGTCAGGGCGTGTAAAAGACTTTGTTAAAGTAATAGATGAAGCAGTTGTTTTCTTCCCATTTGAGGTTGATATTTGGAATAAAGACGGTACAAAAGTAAACTGGTTCGGGCATCCCCTTGTAGGGAAGGCTGTTCCATCGGCTTCAAAGGAAGAAATAAGAGAAAAACTGGATGTAAAATCTGAAAAAGTAGTAGGTATATTACCTGGTAGTAGAACTCAAGAAATAGACTATATTCTACCTGAATTGCTAAATGCTGCTGATTTGATTTTGAAAAAATATTCTAACATAGAGTTTTTATTGCCTTTGGCTTCTACAATTGAAGAAACTCATGTTCGTTCATATTTAGAACAGCACAAAGATTTAAAAGTTAAAATTGTTCGAGACCAAACTTACGATGTTATGGCGGCTTCCGATGTTTGTCTTGTAACTTCTGGAACAGCAACTCTTGAAACTGCTATTGTGGGAACACCAATGGTTGTTGTTTATAGAACCAATTGGCTAACTTCTATTTTAACTAAATATTTTATAGAATCAGAATATATTGCTTTGCCAAATGTGATAGCTAACAAAAAAATTGTTCCAGAATTGATAAGAGAAAATTTCAAAGCAAACAACATTGCTTATGCTGCTTCAGAAATTCTTGAAAATGAAACTTTAAGAAAACAAATTCGGGAAGATTTGAAAAAGGTTAAAGAAAGTCTTGGCGAACCAGGAGCAGGTGAAAGAGTAGCTGAACACATTGCTAATAGATTAAAGGAGCTAAAAGCTAATGAGCAATGAAGCTAACATCATAAATAAAAAAGATACACTTAATCGTTTGCTAATTTATGGCAAAGATTATTTGTGGCTTTTAGTTATTAGTTTGATATGTTGTGGAGTAGCTTCACTTTGTTCTGTTGTACCTGCTTATGTTGTAAAAGATCTTGTAAATGAAGTTCTAGTTAATAAAAAAGCACAATACATAATAAAAATATCAGAGTTAGTAATCGGAGTTATGTTTATTAAAGGCGTATTTTCTTTTTCTAGTATGTATTTAATGCAATATGCCACTCAGAGAATATTATTAAAAATTCGTTCTGATTGTTTTGACAAATTATTGAAATTATCGCTTTCTTTCTTTGAAAGTCAACAGACTGGGCAGTTGATGAGTAGAGTTACAAATGATGTGGCTGTTTTGCAAATGCTTGTACATAATTTTGTCAGATTTTCAAGAGACATTATTGAAGTATTCGGATTGATGATTTATATCTTTTGGCTTAATTGGAAACTATCACTTATTTCATTGATTATTGTTCCTTTAATTATTTGGCTAATTCAGACTTTTGGTCGAAAAATGAAAAAAATTGGGACAAGAATGCAAGAAAAAGTTGGAGATATCAATACATCACTTCATGAATATATTACTGGAGTAAAAGTTGTAAAATCTTTTACTTTGGAAAAATATATGCTAGACAAATATGAAGCTTCTAATGAAGCTAATTTTAAAATTACTATGCGTGGGCATAAAATCAATTGTGCTGTAACACCTGTTGTAGAGCTTTTTAATTCTATTAGTCTTGTAATTATTTTTTGGTTCGGTAGCCAAGAAGTTCTTGCAGGCAATTTAGATGCAGGTGAAATAGTCAGTTTTATTGCAGCATTAAGTACAATGTATAAACCAGGTAAAAATCTTGCTGAAATATATAATACGACCGCTCAATCATTTGGAGCAGCAGACAGAGTTCTTGAACTTATTGATACTCCAATTGATTTAAAAGAACCAGAAGAACCTGTTGAGTTTAATAATTGTAAGGGTAAAGTTGAATTTAAAGATGTTGTTTTTTCTTATAAAAAAGATGAAACTATTTTGAATAATATAAATCTTTGTGTACAACCTGGCGAGATAATTGCTTTAGTAGGTCCATCAGGTGCAGGAAAAAGTACTTTTGTTAATCTTATTCCAAGATTTTTTGATACAACTAGTGGTGAAGTTTGTGTTGATGGAATAAATGTTAAAAATATTAATGGTAGCGATTTGAGAAAGTTTATCGGATTAGTTCCTCAAGAAACCTATCTATTTGCAGGAACTATTGAAGATAATATCAAGTTTGGTAGACTAGATGCAACTCAAGATGAAATAATTGAAGCCGCTAAACTTGCTAATGCTCACAATTTTATTTCAGAATTTCCAGATTCTTATAATACTATTTTGGGGGAAAGAGGGGTTAATCTTTCTGGCGGACAAGCACAGCGTGTTGCTTTAGCTAGAGCTTTCCTCAAAAATCCAAAGATACTAATATTAGATGAAGCTACAAGTGCTTTAGACTCAGAAACAGAAAGCCTAATTCAGGAATCCTTAGATTTATTAATGAAAGACAGAACAACCTTTATGATTGCTCATAGGCTTTCAACTGTTGTTAATGCAGATAGAATTATCGTTCTTGAAAAGGGCAGAATTGTTGAAACAGGCAAACATGAAGAATTGTTAGAAAAGAAAGGCTTGTATTATCAGCTTTATACAGCACAACATAAAAAGGAATTAGAACAGGCGGCTTTATTGCCATGATTAGTAGAAAATTTGAACAGATAGATAATCTTATATGCAATACTGACAACAGATGGTCAGATAAGTCTTATAGGATTGGTTTACGCCTAAAATCTTTAATAGTTCAGATTTTTAACTATTTTCTTATCAATAGTATAAAACTTATTGCTGATTGCTCATATAATGATTATCGTGAAGTTGTTAGAAAAGACGGACCTGTAATATTGGCTCTTTGGCATGGTGATTTTTTAAGTTCTTTATATTTTTATAGATATAATAGAAATATTGCTGTTATGGCTTCTTTGTCAAAAGATGGTGATTTGATAACAAAATCATTAGATTCATTAGGTTATCAGTCTATTAGAGGTTCATCTAGCCGTGGAGGAGCTAAAGTTCTTCTTGAAGCAATTAAAAAGATAAAAAAAGGGGTTAGTGTCGCTTTTACAATTGATGGTCCAAAAGGACCTCTACATGAAGTTAAACCTGGTATTATTAAGCTGGCTCAAAAAACTGGTGTTCCTATAGTTACATTGAGTCCAGCTTATAGCAATGCTATAAAACTAAAAAACTGGGATAGAACCTATATTCCCATGCCTTTTAGTAAGGTTGTTATATACTTTGGAAAGCCTTTCTTTGTTGATGCTAATATTTCTATTGAAGAAGGTTGTGAAAAGTTAAAATCATATATGTTTGAATGTGAAGAACAGGCATATAAGAAATTGAAAGCAGGTATTTAAGTGAACGAAATAGCCAATAATAAGAAACCGAAGCTTTTGATTGTCTCTGGTGAAACATCTGGAGATTTTTATGCAGCTTCATTAATTGATGTTTTACTTAAATATAACTTTGATATTTATGCTATTGGCGGTATTCAAACAAAACGAAGAAAGATAAAAATGCTTTGTGATAGTACAAACTGGGCAGCTATAGGAATATTTGAAGCGATTAAACAAATTCCGCGTTTACCTCTTTTGTTCCTTATAAGAAAATTCTTAGCAGTAGAAAAACCAGATATAATTGTTCTTGTTGACTATCCAGGGTTCAATATGTGGCTTGTTCATCAGGCTAAAAAATTTGGGATTCCTACAGTTTATTATTTTCCACCTAGTAAGTTTGCTGTTGATCCTACAAAAGTTAAAGATGCTGCAGAAAGCATTACTGCAGTTGCTGCTAATTTTAAAATAACCTATGACATTTACAAACGTGCCAATGCTAATGTTGAATTTGTAGGGCATCCTCTTGTTGATTTGGCTAAACCAATTTATACTCCAAAGGAAACCGCTATAAAATATTGCCTAGATCCTGATCGACCAGTAATAGCGATTTGTCCAGGTTCTAGAAAAAGCGAACTATCTGAAATCCTTCCAACCATGCTTGAAGCTGGCAAGATTATTCATGAAAAATATCCCGAATATCAGTTTATAGTACCTGTTATATCAACTGAAGGAGAAGAAGTTTTCGGAGTTAAGAAAGATGATTTGAAAAAACAGTTGAAAGATAGTGGTTTACCAATTGTATTAGCCGAAGGTAGAATTTATGATATAATGAATCTCGCTAAAATTTTACTTATTAGTTCTGGAACAGCAACCTTAGAAGGGGCTTTTGTTGGTACTCCTATGGTAATCTGTTATAAGGTTTCATTTTTAACAGAAATACAGGCGAGACTTTTCTATAAATTGCCAGAGTTTATTGGTTTGCCTAATATACTTTTGAATAAAAAAGCTGCTCCAGAACTTGTTCAACAAGATTGTACCCCACAGAATATAGCAGAAAAAGCTTTTGATTTGCTTGAAAAACCAGAAGTATATAAACAACAAAAAGATGATTTTGCAGAATTAGCTAGACAACTTGGACAACCAGGAGTTAATGACAGAGTAGCTCAGATGGTTATGAAGATTATAAACGAAAAGTCGCCTGAAAAATAACAATGTCAGTATCAGTTATTATTAATAAAATAGTTAATTCTCTTTCTAAACTTTTTTGTTCTTTGCCAGAACGTGAATCGGCTGCTCTAGCAACTTCAGTTGGTCTTACTGTCTGGACTTTGTGGAAAAATGAAAGAAAACGAATAGAAGATTCTATTGACAGAGTTTATAATAGGCTTAATCGTAAACCTCCTTTCCCAATAGAATTAATTGTTAAAAAGGCTTTCATACATTTTGCTTTGGTTGCAAGTGAATTATTGCGCTATCCTTCTATTGATAAAGAATACCTTGATAGCCATTTTACTCTTAATGGCAAAGAAAACGTAAAAAAAGCTCTTAGTAGAGGAAAAGGTGTCATT
>CAJOQX010000152.1 GCA_905236865.1 Candidatus Rifleibacteriota bacterium | reverse complement strand
TTCAAATAGTATTTCTTTTGCACGATTTACAACATCAACAGGAAGCCCAGCCAATCTTGCAACTTCTATACCATAAGATTTGCTTGCAGGACCTTCTTGAATTTCATGCAAGAAAACCATATTGCCTGTTTTTTCATCGTGATTAACACCGACATTAAGATTGAAAATACCTTCATGAATTGAATCTAAGTCAGTTAATTCGTGATAGTGGGTTGCAAATAGCGTTCTAGCTCCAAGATGCATATTTATATATTCCAAAATAGACCATGCAAGGGAAAGACCATCGAAAGTCGAAGTGCCTCTGCCAATTTCGTCAACAATTAACAGACTTTTCTTTGTGGCATTCTTTAAAATTGCAGATGTTTCCATCATTTCAACCATAAAAGTTGATTGTCCTCTAAGAAGGTTGTCGGAAGCTCCAACTCTTGTAAAAATTCTGTCTACAACACCTATTTCAGCACTTTTAGCAGGAACATAAGAGCCTATCTGAGCCATAAGCACTATTAGTGCTGTTTGACGCAAATAAGTCGATTTACCAGCCATATTAGGACCAGTTATAATAGCTTGTAGATGTTTGTCATCAAGCGTCAAGTTATTTGGTTGAAATTCGCCACTACTAAGAAACTTTTCAACAACAGGATGACGACCAGCTTTAATAATCAGCTCATTTTTATCAGTAATTGTTGGTCTGCAAAAATCAGTGTCAGAAGCAAGTTGAGCAAGTGAAGAAATAACATCTATTTCAGCAATTGCGTTAGCATTTTCTTTTATCAATGCGTTAAACTCTAAAACTTTTGCAACCAAAGCTTCATAAATATCTTTTTCTATAGCAAGAATCTTTTCATTTGCTGTAAATACTTTATTTTCATAGTCTTTTAATTCTGCGGTAATGTATCTTTCGGAATTTGTAATTGTCTGTTTTCTTATATAGCGTTCAGGTGCAAGATTTGTCTGACCTTTAGATATTTCAATATAATACCCAAATACACTATTTTTACCGACTTTCAAAGTTTTTATTCCTGTAGCTTGACGCTCTTTTTCTTCAAAGTCTTCCATCCAAGACTTGCCATCTTTTAAAATTGCTCTTAAACCGTCTAATTCTTCGTTTATACCTTCTTTTATAACTCCTCCGTCAGAAATTGCTGGCGGCAAATCGTCATTCAAGTTAGAAGTTAAGAGATTGGTAAGTTCTTCTATAGGTTTGAGAGTCGATGCCATTTCAGACAGACCAGAGTTTTCCAAAATGCTTTTTAATTCAGGAACTTTCAACAATCCATTATTCAAGCCCTGTAAATCTCGTGGGTTTCTGCTACCAAGGGAAACTTTACCTAAGATACGTTCTAAATCAGATATTCCCTTTAATGTATCTCTAATTTCAGCAAGTAACAAAGCGTCTTTTATAAAAGAATCAACCTTTAACAGACGCGACTCAATAGCATTTTTATCTGTTAGCGGTTTAAGAAGCCACTTCTTAAACATTCTTGCACCCATGCTAGTTTTTGTTTTGTTTAAAACATCAAAGAGTGTACCGCCAACATTATTGTTTTTGCTATTGGGAAGAAGCTCTAGATTGTTTAATGTTGCTTCATCTAGCACCATACCATCGCCAAGTTTGTATTCTTTTGGCAAACTAAGATGGCTTAAAGAGCATCTTTGAGTATCAAATAGATGGTCTGCAAGTATTCCCAAAGTTCTAACTGTTAAAGAAGGCAAAGAAATAAATCTAGCTTTGTGTTCGTTAGGGTAAAGGCTCGCAACCATATCAACAGCTTCTTTTTCATTAATCTTCATCGGATTAACTTCAGCGTTAATATGTTTCCAAGGTGGAGTTTCTGTTTCTTCTATCGAATCGTTCAAAACTAGAATTTCTCTAGGCATTAATCTGGTAAATTCTTCTTCTACAAGCCCATATTCAGCACTATCACCGTTTGTCATTATGACTTCGCCAGTACTTATATCTGCCGAAACAATACAAAATCTGTCGGCAGTTTTTCCAAAAGCTGTTAAATAGTTATTGGTAGAACCTTCAAGCATATTTGGGTCAGAAAGAGTGCCTGGAGTTACAATTCTGACTATATCACGCTTTACTAAGCCCTTTGCTTTTTTGGGGTCTTCAAGCTGTTCGCAAATTGCTACTGTATAATTCTTTTGAACAAGCTTTTTCAAGTAGCTGTCAATGGCATGATAAGGAACACCAGCAAGAGGAATAGGATTGTCGCCGTTTTTACCTCGTGCTGTAAGAGTTATTTGTAGCTCTTTTGATACTAAAACCGCATCATCAAAGAATGTTTCGTAAAAATCGCCACAACGAAAAAGCAAAATTGCGTTTGGATTTTCTCTTTTTAATTGTTGATGCTGTTGCATTAATGGGGTTAAACCAGCATCGGAATCATTTACAGCCTTTGTTTTTTTGTTATCTAAAGACACTTTTATTGCCTCTATTCAT
>CAJOQX010000151.1 GCA_905236865.1 Candidatus Rifleibacteriota bacterium | reverse complement strand
ATATGGGTACAGAGTTGTTGAAGATATGAAAAACGGCTTAATGCATTTTATGGCTGAAAGAGGCTTTGAAAAGCTCGATGATTTTGTTGGAAAAGCTATTGGAAATATTATTCCTGCCGAAAATCTCAATAGAGATTTTATGCTTTTGCCAAAATTTAACGAACAAATGTGTATAGGTTGTGGTAGATGTTACATTTCTTGTTTTGATGGTGGTCATCAAGCTCTTTCATGGAACGAAACCGATAGAAAGCCAGAACTCATAAAAGAAAAATGCGTTGGTTGTCATCTTTGTTTAAATGTATGCCCTATTACTAATTGTATTACTTCTGGCGAAATATCTTGGAAAAAAGGAAGAAACCAGATTGATGTTACTTACAAAAAAGATTATACAATCTGAAAATAAATAAAAAAAAGCCCATCTAATAAATTAGATGGGCTTTTTTTTTTAATGATTAAATAATCTTTTCACTTTTTGCATCAACACGAACTCTTTTGCCTTCTTTTTCAACATATTTAGCATGAGTTAATGTTTTTCCATCTTCTGCAAGAAGAGAAATATTAGATAATGCAATAGGTCCTTCTTTATCAACAATACCACCTTTACCTACATTTTTATTAGGTTTGGTATGTTTCTTTATCATATTAACGCCTTCGATTATTGCAGTACCTTTTTCTGGGTTAACAGATAAAACTTTACCAGTTTCATCTTTATGTTCACCAGAAATTACTATTACATTATCATCTTTTTTAATATGTGGATGTTTTACAGCACGGCGTTCTCTTAGTTTCTTAAACATTTTACAAACTCCTTACAGTACTTCAGGAGCAAGAGATACTATTTTCATGAATTGTTTTTCACGAAGTTCTCTAGCTACAGGTCCAAAAATACGAGTTCCACGAGGGTTGTTATCGTTACCAATAATAACTGCAGCATTGTCATCGAATCTTATAAAGCTACCATCTGCACGACGAGTTTCTTTAGCAGTACGAACAATAACAGCTTTAACTACTTCTTTTTTCTTAACAGTACCATCGGGAATAGCATCTTTTACAGAAGCAACAATAACATCACCTACATGACCAACTGAACGACCAGCACAACCACATACACGAATGCAAAGAAGCTTCTTGGCTCCAGAATTATCAGCTACTTTTAATACAGTTTCTTGAGTAATCATTGAAATTCTCCTTATTCAGCAACTGTTTCGGCAGCCTTAACGACTTCACGAACAATCCAAGATTTTCTCTTGCTAATAGGTCTACATTCTTCTATACGAACAATGTCACCAACATGACACTTTTCTTCTGGATCATGAACTAAGAAGTTTGTGTGTCTCTTGACATACTTTTTGTAACGAGGATGCTGAATAATACCTTCAATTTCAACTTTTACAGTTTTTTCTGTACTATCAGCAATAACTTTGCCTACTCTGCTTCTGCGTAATGTTTTCTTGTTTTCCATTTCTTAGTTCTCCTACTTACTTTTGCTGAGCCTTTTCTTTACGGTTATCTCTATTAATCTTCTTGAAAAGATCCATAAGTCCACCAGTATTCAATTCACGCTGTAATACTCGAATATTTTCAAGTTCACGTAATTTTGCACGTTTGCTTTCTTTTATTGAAGCAATTTGAGAAGCATCACTCAAACCCATTTCAGTAAGCTTATCTAAGAATTTTTTACGAATAGAACATTTATATTCTCTTAGACGTTTAGAAACAGCATGGAGTTGTGGATTCTTTTCGCCTTTTTTTAGAGCTTGAATTTTCTTAGAAACTTCACCACGAATATTCTTAAGTAATTCAGCTACTTTCTTATCGCAATCATCTTTGATTTCAGCATTAACTTTACGAGCTCTTGCAGAGAGTCTAGCTTTTAATCTTGAAACTTTTTCGCTTACTGGAGTCTTAATAGAATCAATTTTTTCTTCTTTAAGAAGAGCTTCATATTCAGCTTGAAGCATACCTTGAATTCTATTCTTTTCGAGCTGTGCAAGATAAGTTTTTACACGAGCAATATTTCTGCGAACAAGGCTAATTCTAGCAGGATTAGATAACTGACCTGTTACAGCCTGAAATCTAAGATTAAACAATTCTTCTTTATAATGTTTGAACTTTTCTTCTAATTCAGTTTCGTTAAGTTCTGAAAAATTTTCTCGATTCTTCATTTGGCACCTACCACTTGTCAATTATTGTTAGAGACAACCTGACAGCGAATAGGAAGTTTATTAGCTGCCT
>CAJOQX010000150.1 GCA_905236865.1 Candidatus Rifleibacteriota bacterium | reverse complement strand
GTATTGCGTTCAATTCGGGGTGACTGGACTCGAACCAGCGACCCTCTGGTCCCAAACCAGATGCGCTACCAACTGCGCTACACCCCGTTGTCTTAAGGTTATCAGACTTAACGGGGCTTGACCCGATTAAGTTTGCCATCACCTCGTGACGAATACAGATAATATCAAAAAGAGTTTTAATAGTCAACATATTTTTTTATTATTTTTTTTACAATTTTTAATCATCAAAAAAAACTTTGAATTCTCTTAAATAGCTAAGCTTTAATAGCTAATTAAAAGAATTTATCGAAAAGACAACTAGTTTATGTTATAATTCCAAATAAATATAAAATAAAAATGAACAGAGTTAGAAGATATGAAAACAAATAAAACAGCTTTAACTTCTAGTTGTAACAAAAAGCAAGGATCAATACTTATTATTATTTTGGCAGGAATATCAATTATTGGGGGGTTGTTTCCTCTTTTATATGAAGATTCAGAAGATTCTTCCAAGATAATGCAGAGATATGATGAGGCAAACAAAATAACATGGGCAGTCGAAGGAGTTGCTTATAACTATGTAAAAAAAGCCTATAAAGAATTTTTAAAAAAAGGGCTAGGTAGCAACAATACTATCTTTTTTGAGCCAACAGATGACATTTTTTTCAAATATGCAAACAATTATCAAGCAATAGCTAAAATTAAACACTACAATTCTTTTTTGTATAAAAACTTTTATGCTGTAGCTGTTGGAACGAGTAGTAGTGATATTGATTTATCAAGTTTATCCTATATTTATATAAAACCAGAAATTGCAAGCATAAACGAATCAACTTTTGTTTTAGATAGAAATGGAAATCTTTTTAAATATAAAGATAAGACTGGGTGGGAACAAATTTCAGGTAACTATATTTATGATAAACAAAATAACAGGATAAAAAACGAAAAATATTGGCAGATTGTATCCGACACAGATGGTAATCCTGTTGTTTTAACTACTTCACTAGAAGCTTATCCTTTAATTTATAAAACTACGACAAAATATGAAAAAGGTGAGGTAGTAAATAATGTATATGCGATAGGAAAATCAGGATTTGATAATAAATCTGATTACGATTATACTTATATAACAAAATCTGAAGATAACCATCCAAGAATTAATACAAAAAACAAAGGACTTATCTACCCCAATTCCAATCCTGATGAACAGATAGATTTTACCGATTTTTCTTTTGGATTAGATCATGGATTATTTCTTAAACCCAAAATTGCTACCGACACCTCAAAAGGCTATAAGCTTTTCGGTTGGGGAAAGAATTCAGAAAAACAAATAAAATATTCTTTAAATGAAGAGGATATAGATATACCAATAGAAATAGAAACATCATTAATCAATCCAGATACTGCAACGTCTGGTTCTGTATCTTATTTAAGCGGTTCTCAAGATATTATTGCTGACTTTTATAAAAGAACATATAATCTACCAACCGAAACATCGGCTTGTTATGTAGAAAATCCCCACAATGATGGGGAAAAAGAATATCATAAAGGTGCTGGAGATAAAAGTTGTACCTGCGTTCTATGTCGTGATAATTTGTATTTACACAAACAAGCAGGCGACAAACTAAAAACTTATATAACAATAACTGAACCTCAAGAAATAAATGCTTTGACTTTTCTTCTTAATAAAACTATTGATACTCAACCCTTTTATACCAGATGTAAATTTATAAATGAAAGCGGTGAAGAAAACGTAGCATCATATACTTTTTTTGACCAGAATAGAAATAAGAATAACATAAGAAAAATCGATCATTCCTCGACCATTGCTCCAATTCATAATATGTTTAAAGTTGAATTTTTTGCGGGAGTCACTAGTGAGGAGACTGTTGCACCTGGAACTTATCGTATAGAGATAGAATATACTACAGCTAATCCAAATAATCCAGAAAATTGGATTCCGTTCAAAAACGAAGATTTCATTTGGGGAATTAACCCCAAAAAAGTTTCCGATGCTAGTTTAACTGCATATATAGAAAATAATTATAATAAAGCAGATGATGAAGAAGTTGATCCAGAATACGCTTTTAAACAGGACGAAGTATATGGACAGGTATTCAGATTTAATAATTCGATATTTAATATGAGAGGTGGAGAAGCTTATGATAATATGCCACCAACTTATTATGCTATTGAAGCAGGCAATAAATGTTCGTTAGCTATTGTAGCAAAAGCCTCTGATATACCACCTGAAACAGGTGTTGTTCCTAATGAATTTCGTCTAGTTGGCTGGGGTAACAATAGATATAATCAGCTTGGTTTAGCAACTGCCACACCAGAAACCTCACCGCAAAAACAAACTATAATTCCTTTAATAAAACCATGCATTGTAAAAAAATATCGTGATATGAAATGTGGCAAATATCATACTCTTTTTTTAACTAATGATGGGGAAGTTTATTCTTGGGGTGGAGAAACAGCAAAAGCTACACCACACCTTGTTGAAGGTCTAAAAGGGAAAAACATAATAAGTATTTCTGCCAATGGCAAATCATATTCTAATGATACAGTTGATAATACAGGTTATACATATTCTTCCGCTTTAGATAATGAGGGAAATATTTATATTTGGTCTGACACAATAAAATGTAAAAATAATGAAAATAACCCAATAAAAATTACTGGTGGCAAAAATTTTACTTTAAAGTAGCTATATGAACAGTATTAAGTTTTTTTTGTAGTATATAGGTAAACTTTGAGGTAAAATAATTGTACAGAGTTAAACATTTTTAGGGAAACAAAATCTATGCCTCAAAGTGAAGAAAAACAGACTATTAACAAAACAAAACAAAATAAAGTTACTCCAATTGTACTTTGGTTATTCCCTTTACTTCTTATAAATATTGGATGGATTTTTTTTGTTTCTATAGATAGTTTTTGGCAGAAACAAGAACAAATAGAAAACGCTAATCAAGAAATTGAACTTTTATCGGCAAAGTCTGATTTTTCTTACTGTCTTTTAACTATTTCAAATAGATTCTGTGATTTATTGAAGTCAGACACCAGTCTTTTTCATGGGCTAGAGCAACAGAACGCTTTGATTCCTTATATAAAAAATCGTTCAGATAGTTTATTTAGAAGTCCTTTTCCGCAACATGATTTGATTGTCTTTAAAATTGACTCAAAAACAAATAAGACAGAAATAATATATTCCAACAATGAAATATTAAATAATAAAGACGCATTGAATGCTTCTTTTGAATATTTTGTAAAAATAAATAACGAGAATAATCTTTCACCTGATAGTAAAAAAGCTTACGAAAAACTAGCTGGCAATATTTTTGGAAACAACTCTGAATCTTTTATTTTTGCAAGAAGCCAAAGAGGGAAAACATCTTTTTCAACCTACAATAAAAAACCTAGTTTTTTTATATGGGATTATTTTAATAGAGAAGAAACAGGAGATATTTTTGGCTATTTTATATTTGTAGACAACAATAAACAAACAGAAGAATCAGGGCGAAAAATAGCCATTAAAGAGTTTCAAGAAAATCAAAAAAATAATAATATAAAAAGATTCGCTGCTTTTATTCCTTTGTTTTCAGGATATGAAGGCATTACAGCTAGTGAAGAATTAGTTAAAAACACAGAATTATTTCAAAAAATAGAAAATTTAATTCCTAAAGATATTAACGAATTGTCTCAATGGCAAAAAAAAGAAATAAACAGTATAAAATATCATAATTTTTCAGATGAGTATAATGCTTATTTTCATATCGACCCTAATCAAACCAATGTTGCCGCATTATTTATTCCAAAAGTTCAAAATAATTTTCCTATTTGGTTAATAGTTTTAGATGTATTTGTTTTTATTATTATAATAGTTTTATTATTTCGTGGTTTTGTCTTAAAAAAATGGATACACACTTCCTTAAAAGTTAGATTCTTAACAACATATTTTCTCGCTTCATGCCTACCTTTAGGTTTGTTAATAATAGCTTCTTATGGCTATATTTACGAATACCAGTATACTTCAATAGCTAAATATCAAACAAAGCTTAAAATTTGTATTTCTGAATTTGATAAGCATAAAATGCAGTTGCAAAATGATTACAGAAATATTCTCGATGAAGTAGAGAAAAATTCTTCTGTAATTAATTCTTTACAAAAACTAGATTTAACATTAAATCATGATTCTACTAATTTATCGCATGAGGCTTTAAACATTTTTTCTATTGTTTTAAATTTAATAAACAATGAAAGCCGTTCTTTACCCATAAAATCTTTTGTTATAAACGACAACAATGGAAATTGTCTTGCTAATCTTGGTAACAAGATATCACCATACTTTTACCATTCAAACGACAATAATGTTGTAGACAAATTATATGGCAATAAAAATTTAATTGTCTTTACAAAAAACATTCTTTTGAAGGATAAAGATTATTTACTATTATTATATGTTGACGAAAATGATTTAGATGAGAAATCATATAAAGACACTGAGAGATTTTTCGGAATAAATGAATCTAGTTTTACTTTTGCAGCATATAAAGTTAATTCACAAGGTATTAAGCCATGGGCAGTAGAAGGAGAACGCCATAAACAAGAATTTGAAGATTCTAGTATTAATTTGATAAAACAAGCCTATTTTAGAAAAAGTAGCGTTTCTAATAGGAATAAAAATATGTTTATTGTCGCTGTTCCTTTAAAGAAATTCAAAGATACTATCATTGTTGGTGGTGTTTTTTATCACAATTTAAATCTAGATGTTTTTAAAAGATTTTGGATATGTATTTCTGTAATTATACTAGCATTAATGATTTTTATTTCCTGCGAATACTATTCTTCAATAATATTTTTAAAACCAATCACAAGATTGAAAATACTATTAGACAAAATTTCAGATGGAAATTTCAATATAGAAATAAAAAGTCAAAGTAAAGATGAATTTGGCATGATGTGTCACGAATTTAGCGATATGACCAAAGAACTATATGAGCGGAGCCAACTTGCAACATTAATTTCAGACCATGCTATAGAAGCTTTAAGTAAAAATGAAATAAGTAGTGATTATTCAAATGTAGAAACTTTTTATGGAACTGCTTTAGTTTCAGATATAAGAAATTTCACAGGAATGTGTGAAACATATAATCCAGACCAGATTACAGAATTGCTAAACAATCATTTTGCGAAAATGACAAAAATCATATCTTCTAATGGCGGAAGAATTTATAAATATATAGGCGATGCTATTGAAGTTGTTTTTGCAGATAACGATAATTTAGGCAGAAGTTCTGTTGAAAGAGCATTTAAAACAGCTATTGAAATGTTTAATTGCTTGAAGGAAATTAATACAGAAAGAACAAATAATGGGTTATTTAATTATAAAATTGGCATAGGACTTTGCTATGGAAATATGTCTTCAGGAACTGTTGGAAACATAGAAACCAGATTAGATTATGCAATTATAGGAGATGTATTGGAAAAAGCTTCTAAATTAGAAAGCAATTCTATTCACAATCCAGAATTTCCACTAGTAGTAGACAAAAAATTTATAGATATTTTCAGCCAAATATTTCCCGAAATTAAATTTACAGAATTAGACCAAAAAGGCACAATAGAAGGTTTTAAAGTAGATAATGAAGGCATTGATTTGTTCCTTAATAAAACAAAGGAACTAGACAAAAACAATTACATTGATAATACCGATTCTTCTCAGAAAGCTAATCACGAAAAAAATGTCATTGAAACTTTTGAAATAGAAGAGAAATTTTCTTTTAAAAGAAAATTTATTCCAGGTCTAACATTTGTTTGTATTCTTGCAATTATAATGATTTCTGGTATCTATTTCGTTTTCACTAATGCCAATAATATAGAAAAAATTTCATTATCGACTGAAAACAATAGATTTTTACAGCAAATTCTTAGTGATGATTCTGGAAAAACAACTTTTGATATAAAAGCTAGACAAATCGCTTTATCTTTACAGAAAAAAATAGATGAATCTACAGAAAAAGAATTTAACGAAATTAATATTAGTAATTATATAAATGATATTGTTATATCAGATAAAAGTCTTTTAAATACAGAAATTAACTCTATTTTTATAAAAGTTGATTCTTTTGGAGAAATAAACAACATCGATAAGTCTTTCATTGATAAAATAGCTTTAAAACCTATTGCGAACAAAGGATTTTCTGAAAATGATACAGACAACATTGTTAATAGTTTTAAAATAATAACAGCTTTAGATTCTATAGATAAAATATCTAAAAAACTTTATTTAGGCGAATCAGACTATATTTCGTTTAAAAATGATTCAAAAAAATACATAGAAGAAAAGTATGGAGAACCTTCTGTTAATGTTTTTGGTAATAAGCTTACATTAAATGTTTTTAAGAATAATGCAAAAAATAATTCTTTAGATTGTTTTTATAAAGGGAAAAAGTATTTTATATACTGGATAGATTATTTCAAAAATAATAGCAATAAACTTATTGGTTATTTTATTGTTGCAATGCCAGCCAATCAAGTTAGAGACTCTATCCCAATATTATTGAGTGCTTATTCAAAAAATGAAGGTTGGGTTTCCTTAAAAAATAAAGAAACAAACGAATGGTATTTTTCAGATAATATTCCGAATTTAGCTAGGTATAACATACTGAAATCCACCAAAAACTCAACTATTGACGCAAATGATATAAAATACATCGGTAACGATTATTTAAATAAAATACTTGGTGTAACTTGCCGTGGAGAAAAATATATTTCTGGCAAACCTTACGAACTATATATAACAAAATTATGCAAATTAAACGAAGGCAATCCGACAAATGCTTTAATTTGCGTGTCTATAATAATTATCTTTATTTTTATTAGTTTATATAAAATTTCAAAAGGCACATCTCGTATAAATCGTTCAATTTCGGCTAAATTATGGTTGACTTTACTGGTTGTTGCCGTAATTCCTGTTATTGCTGTTTCATTTGTCTTTGGTTTATTTAGAAATGAATTTCATTCTATAAAAAGCTCTGTTTGTAAAATGGATATGTTGCGTTCTTCAGACGTGTTTGAAAAAAAAGACAAATTTTATACTCCATTAATATGGAACTATGTTAATAATAAAAATAAATCAGAAGAACTTAAAGACCTAATAAAAGCAATAAATTCTAAAGAAGTTTCCGAAGATTCTAGATCTGAAGCATTAAACAATATACATAACTTAATTCTTTTATGGGCAAACGAAAGAAAACCTTGGGAAATAAACACTACAGAACCTGTAAATTTCAGAATAAACAATATTTTCGTTTTTGACAAAAATGGTTGGAATATATGTTTAGATGAAAAAGATAGCCGAATTATTAATTCAGATAACAAAATAAATAAAAAACTGAATTATATATTAAAAGATTTTTCTGAATATATCTTTTGTAGGAATAATAATAATTTTGATGAAAATAATGAAATAAAACAAAAAAATAGAATTAATGTTGATGTATTAGGTGATGAAGTTTTCTTAAAAATGGTTAATGGCATTAATATGCCGATTTATTTTGACTATGGTAACAACAGAATGGGTTTAATGTTTTCTCTATTATCAAATGAAGAAAATCCAGAAACTCTAATAATATGGGTAATCGATTTTGACTGCATTAATTATCTTTCTAATCTTTCAAAAAATATAAACACAAAATATTCAATTTATTTCATAGAAAAAAATAAATATGGAGAAATATATAAAAGAAACAACAACTATTGGCGCATTCCTTTAGGACAATATGCTTTTTGGATTGCTACTACCAATTTACCAATTTCAGATTATTGTAAATTAGACAATAAATTTTCATATTATGTTGAAGGAAGAAGTTCTTTAGATAATCAAAATTCTTTAACCATAGTTACATTTCCAATGGAAGATTTAGCTAAAGAACTAACGCTCTTCTCTGTTGTCTTTTATGTCTTACTTGCAATTTCATTAATAATTATTATTGCTACAACAAGGAACATTGCTAACGATATTATTAATCCTATTAAAAGTTTAATCTATGGTATCAGGGAAGTTAATAAAGAAAATTTTGCTTATAGAATTAATTCTGATAGAAAAGATGAGCTTGGAGCTGTTTGTTCTTCTTTTGATAAAATGGTAAAAGGGCTTGAAGAAAAGAGAACTATGAGTAAAATGATGTCTAATACTGCAAAAAGACTTATTTTAAGAGATGGAACTTCATCTAATATGTCTGAATCTGTTATGCTTTATATTGGTATACCTAATATTTCCTCATATAATGGAAGTATGAAAGACAGAGAAATATTTGAAAAACTAAGAAAACAAACCGTGACTATTTTTAAAATCATAATTGAAGAAGGCGGAGAAATAGATAAAATAATAGGTGAAAGAATATTAGCTGTCTTCCCAATAAAAAAAGAAAAAGACGAAATGCTAGTAGCAAAAACTGCTTGTATGGCAGCAAAACGTCTAATTGAAATAGAAAACACAGACAAACTTCCTTTTTCTATAGCTATAGGTATAAATTTTGGTAATGTGATTAACGGATTTTTGGGAATTGGGAATAAAAGAGATTTCACTGTTATCGGAGATGCTGTTAATATTACAGCTAGATTGGAAAATCTTGCTGAAAAATTGGAAAAAGATAGATGTTTGATTTCAGAGTCATTTTTTAATTTAATTAACAATGCTTTTAAAACTAATAATTATGGAGAAGTTGAACTTAAAGGGAAATCAAAACCAATGAAAGTTTATCAATTACTTTAGTTAAATTAGTAGAACATAAGGTTATGATTAAAGATATAGCAACAAAAAGTAAATTTTTAAGCCAAAACAGATATTTACCTATTGTTCTATGGCTTTTACCTTTG
Organism: Candidatus Rifleibacteriota bacterium; assembly: GCA_905236865.1. GTDB lineage: Bacteria > Muiribacteriota > Ozemobacteria > Ozemobacterales > Ozemobacteraceae > RUG334. Next base: position 46,344 of record CAJOQX010000150.1, on the reverse strand, counting down.
ATTCTATTGAATTTTGGCTGGTATTTTCTTAACTACATAGATACACATTGGGAAGAACAAAAAAGAATTGCACAATCCGAACAAGAAGTCGAAGATTTAGCTTACAAAGCGAATTTTGAAAATTGTTTTGAGCAATTAGCAAAAGATTTTTATAATAATCTTAAATCCTTGGTTAAAACATATCCTCAAGAAAAACAAAGAAAAAGATTATTAGAATTCGTTTCAAAAAAGGCAGAAAAAATATTTAAAGCCCCATTTCCAAAACATGAACTTTTAGTATTTCATTTTCCAAAGATTAATAAAGAAAATCATGGAAAGCCAAAAATAATCTTTAATAATAACCAAAATATCAAGAATAAAAAAGCATTAGAAATAACTTTTGAATACCTTGTTAAAGTTAATATTGCCAATTCAAATTATAATTATAATAACTATGAATCAGAAAAAGAAAAAGGAGCAATTATAGCTAAAAATGTTTTTGGAGGAGAATGTGACCCAGAAGTAATAGCAGAAACACAATGCGGAAAGGCTTCTTATGCATTTTATAATCTAGAATCTAACAGAATATATTGGAATTATTTTGAAAACCAATCTAATGCAAACGAATCTAATGGTGATATTTATGGCTTTTTATTAATTGTCAACAATAGTGATGAATTAGAAAAAGACAGTAAATTAATTACTTTAAAAGATTTTAGAGATTCTCAGAAAAATGAATCTGAAAAGAAATACTGCTGTTTTATTCCTTTATTTCCAGGTTATAGTGGTGTTGTAACAACAAAAGAGTTTGCCATTATGCCTGAATTTAATGAATTAAAAAAGAAATGGTCACCAAAAAGTATTAAAGACTTATGCGATTGGCAACTTAATTTAAAACCTGATAAAAGAAAGAATAATATAATTGGTAATTATCAAGCTTTTTTTCACATTGCTCCACAACAATCCCATGCTACTGTTTTATTGATTCCTAAAAAAGAAAGAAACAAGATACCAACTTGGTTAATTTCATTTGATTTTTTAATTATATTAATAATTATAATATTACTTTTAAGAGGCATATTTTGGGGCATTTGGCCTCAGATGTCGCTTAAAACAAGGTTTATTACCACATATTTTTTAGCATCTTGTATTCCGTTGGGATTATTGGCAATAATATCTTATGGATACATTTCGGAATATACTCTTTCTTTTTCGTTTAACGCTCAGACAAAACTAAGAAATTATATAAATAAGTTTGATTTACAAAAAATTAAATACCAAGAAAAATATAGAACTGCTTTTCACAAAATAAAACAAGACAGTTTATTCTTAGAAAGTTTTAAAAAATTAGATGAAAGAAATATAATAATAGATAATAAATTAGATGAAATAATCAATAATTTGGAAAAAAAGAAAGAAAATGAATTAATATCATTAAAAAAATTTGAAAAAATAAAAAAAGAAGAAACAAAAAATATAATAGAAAATGACTTTTTACCTGTTGCAAAGACTGTCATAGACATTTTTTTAAAGAAATGGAATAAAAAAGAGCTTCCATTTCTAACAGTAACAATACTAGACGAAAAAGGGAATTACATCACTAATTTATCAGGAAATCTTTCTTATACTTATTGTAAAATAGATAATCAGGAAAATGAGTTAAATTATAATAACGAAGCTGAAAAGAAAAAATTAATAAAAGATAAAGCTTTAAATGATAATTCTCTAAATTCAATATCATCTTCTTTATTAGAAACATTACAAAATAAAATAAAAAATCATAATAAACCAAGAAGATGGAAAGAAAATGAAGAGGAAAATACTAATAAAAGTAAAAAAATTGAAGCATTGACAGATTTTACAAAAATTGGTTATGAAGCGGCTTTAGGCGACAAATCAACTTCTCTCTCTGATGATTTAGAAAAAAGAGCTGGTTTAATTGTCAATCGACAAATTGGAGATAGATATATCAATCATATTCATGAATATATTCAAGTAGACGGTGTTCCTCGCTTTATACTATATCTTTTTTGGGATACTAACGAGTTAGACTTAGATACTTATATATCAACATTAGATAGTCTATATTTGGACAATAAGACAAGAGAATGTTTTTTTTCTGCTTATGAAAAAAGAGAAAAAACATCTCAAGAAATAAAACCTTGGCCAGAAAGCAAAAAGGCACAAAGTGCAAAATATGAAACATACAAACGTCATGAAGAAGAATACAAACAAATTAGTTTAAAATTAGTTAATACTGCTGCTATAAGAAAAAAAGCTGTTTCTTATAACGACAATCAGCTTACTGCTGTTGTAGTTCCATCAAGACAATATGAAGGTTTATATATTATTGGTGGGATATTTAATAATGTTCTTTACAATAATATTTTCTGGAAAGTTACTATTTTCATTATAGTTATTCTTCTTGCTTTGATAATTTTATTTGCTTGTTTTAATTATTTATCTAAAATATTATTAATCCCAATAAGTAATTTAAAAGAATCATTAGATAATGTAAAAAGAGGAAATTTAGACATAGAAATAAAAAACAATAGCAAAGACGAATTTGGTGATATTTGTAGAGAATTTAGTGAAATGACAAAAGAGCTTTCTGAAAGAAACAGATTAGCAACCCTACTTTCTGATCACGCAGTTGAAGCATTAAACAAGAAAAATGAGTTTACTAATTCTGATGTAGAAACATTTAATGGAACATTTTTAGTTTCTGACATACGAAATTTTACAGGAATGTGTGAATTATACTCTCCAGATGAAATTACGAATCTTTTAAATGAACATTTTGCCATGATGACTAAAATATTTTCTGAAAATGGCGGACGTATTTATAAATTTATTGGAGATGCTGTTGAAGCTGTATTCGCAGACAATGATGATTTTACTAGAAGTTCAGCAGAAAGAGCCTTTACTGCTTCTGTTGAAATTCTTAATTCTTTAAATACAATTAATCAACAAAGAAAAGAAAAAGGTCTTTTTGATTACAAAATAGGTATAGGTTTAAGTTATGGCGAAATGTCTTCAGGACCAATTGGCAGTATAGATACAAGATTAGATTATGCTATATTAGGAGATACATTAAAAAAAGCAGAAAAATTAGAAAGCTATTCTAAGTTTAATCCAGAATTTCCAATTGTTGTAGATAAAGATTTTATTAATGTATTTAAGAAATTTTTTGTGGGTATTGATTTTTTGTCTTTTAAAAATGAAAATGGTTTAGAAGGTTTTAAAATTACAGATAATGGTTTAAATATATTTTTAACAGAAAAAAAAGATGATTTAGTTCGTGCCGAAAAAGTATCTCAAAATAAGACTGTTTTGAACAACAATAAAGTTAAAAATAACGTTATAAATTCATATAAAATATCTAAAAAAGAAGAAGCTTTTGCATTAAACCAAAAACTATTATCTGGTTTATTTTTTATAATATTACTCTCTGCTTTACTTGCTGGTGGATTTTATTTATTAAACAGTCTGTCTATAGAGAATCAAAAACAATTAATAGAAACCGATTTACAAAGGGTTTTGGAACAATTAAAGCAAAAAGATTTTGGAATAAATGCTTTCGATTCACTTTGTAGAGATTTTGCTTATGCTTTAAATTCTGATATTTCTGATTCAGAGAATAAAACAAAAATAAATGAATTAATCAATAACAGTATCAATAATTATTATAATTCCAATAGTATTTTTAAAGAATTAAATCTAAGCAAAATATTTATAAAAGTTGATAATTCTATAAATAAATTAGATATTAATAATACTCATTTTGTTGATAATATAAAATTAGACACATTGTCAAACACTGGTTTTAATGAAAAGGAAATAGAAAAAATATGTTCTAGTTATAGAGTTGCAATAGCATTAAATATTCTAGATAGTATTTCTGAAAAAAATAAATTAGATAAATCTGAAATAGACCAATTCCAGTTGCCATACAAAGAATATATGGCTGGAAAATACGGAGATATTAGCAAAGAAGTTTTTGGTGAAAAATTACCAATAACTTTATTAAAAAATGAAAAGATAAATACTGCTTATGAAGTTAATTTTCACAACGAAAAACATTATATTTATATACTAGATTTTTATAATAATACAGAAGAATTAATTGGCTATTTAGTTTTGTTAATGCCTACAAAATCTGCCTCTGAATCATTGCAAATGCTTTTAAATCTTTATTCTAAAAATGAAAGATTAGTTTTCCTACACAAAACTAAAAAAGAAAAAGAAGAATGGCATTATTCTAAAAATGTTCCTAATTATTTAAAAAATCCAAATCATATTTTGGCTTCTGTCAACAACGATGATGACAATCAAAAATATATCAAAAAAGATGAAATAGAATTTAATAATCAGTCTTACAATATTTACTTAGCAAAATTCTATAAAAATAATTATATTCCATTAGCTCTAACTAATTTTATCGTTTTTGTCATATCTATTTTTATGTTATATATTTTAATTGGAATAATAAAAGGGAAATCAATATTTAACAAAACAATTGCTTCAAAATTATGGCTTGCTTTGCTTATTGTGGCTGTAGTTCCTTTCTTAACAATGTCATTTGTATTCAAATTATTTGTAAATGAATTTTATTTTGTTAAAGTTGCTCAAGAACGAGATAAAATACAAAGCTTTAGTAAAGATTTTGAAGATAAAATTGATTTTGGGGTTCCACTTGTTTGGAATTTAATAAAGGTTAAGAACGATAACAAAAAACTTATTGAAAATAGTATAATATTAAATAAATACTCTAAAGAATTAAAAATAAATAAAGATAAAAAAGATATAGAAGATATAAAAGATATAAAAGATATAAAAGAAAGTAAAGAATTAGAACGAATTATTTGTAAATGGGAAAACGAAACTAATCACTATACAGAAGAAGAAAATTTAATTACAAATTATTCTATTTCTGATATTTCAATTACAGGAAAAAATAGTTGGGATTTAAATTTAAATTTGTCTAAGAAAAAAGAAGAAACAACTAACAATTCAATAAAACAATCAGTTAGTTATTTGGACAATAAAAATTCTGACCAAAAAAAGAAAATTGGAACATTGCTCAACAAAATATTTAAATCTCTTTTTAATCGTCAAGAAAATTCAATTAATGGAGAACTTATAGCTAATGATATTTATAAAGAAATGGGATTGCAAACAATAAAATCATATTTTGGAGCTGACGTATTTGTTAAACTATCAAATGCAATAAAAATTCCTATAATTTTAAATATTGGTATAGGCAGATTAGGCCTTTATATTTCCCCTGCTCCAGATTATAAAAATGCTGAATCATATTTAACATGGATAATAAAATTTAATACTTATGATTATTTGTTGCGTTTAGCAAAAGAAATATCTTCAGATTATGCTATTTATCCAATTGATAATCTTAATTATGGTAAAATTGATGAATGTAAAGATAATAACGTCAGAATTTCTTTTGGTAATTATGGATCTTGGCTATCTATATCAAATCTTCCCATATCAGATAAATTAACAATAAACAACAAATCTTATCTTATTGAAGCAATGCCTTCACATTTACATTATTACTCAATGTTAATTTTTACATACCCTGAAAATAACATTTATGATAAAATAAAAAAAATGACTTATTTGTTTTATATTCTTATAGCAATATCTATACTTCTTATAGTTGAAACTACAAGAAATATCACCAATGATATTATTTATCCAATAAATATTTTGCTAGAAGGCATAAAAGAAGTAAAAAAAGAGAACTTTTCTTTTAGAATTGATTCTGATAGAACCGATGAATTAGGGTCTTTGTGCTTCGCTTTTGACGAAATGATAAAAGGTCTTGACGAAAAGCGAATGATGTCTAGAATGCTTTCTAAAACAGCAAGAGCAGTAACTCTTAGTGAAGATTTTCAAAATTCGACAAAATCAAATTCTATTTTCCTATATATTGGAATTCCTAATTTTACTAAATATTTAGCAAGATACAGCAAAGAGTTTGTTTTTGATTCTCTAAAGAAGCAGACTGCTATAATTGCTGAGTTAATTATGAAAGATGGGGGAGAAATAGACAAAATTATTGGAGAAAAAATGCTTGTTGTTTTCCCCATCAAAAAGAATAATAAAAAACAGGCTTTGTCATCAGCTTGCAAAGTTGCAAAAAAAATAATAGATAATGAAACAACCAAAAGAATTACTTTCCCTGTTGCTCTAGGTTTAAACTATGGAGAAGTAATCAATGGATTTCTTGGAATTGGAAATAAACGAGATTTTACTGTAATAGGTGATGCTGTCAATGTTACAGCAAGAATAGAAAGCATTGCTGAAAACTTAGCGTCTGAAAGATGCTTAATTTCTGAAAATTTAAACAATTTAGTTCATGATATTGTTAAAACTAAAGAATATGGTGAATTTCAATTAAAAGGTAAGTCGCTCCCTATGAAAATTTACCGTTTTTGTTAGTTAAAATGATATAGAAAAAAAATGACTAATACATCTAAAAAATATAATATTATCTTAACAATTCTACTATTTATTATACCTATTTTAGCATTCAATATTAGTTATTACTACACTTCAAAAATAAATGAATATTTTGAAATAAAAGAACAAGAAAAAAAAGCTATGCATGAAGCTGAAACCTTAGCTTCAGAAGGTGATTTTAAAAATCAGATTTCATCTCTTTTTAGTAAATTTTTTGATACTTTTAGAAATGATGTTAAATTAAACTATAAAGATAAATCTTTTATTGTAAAACATATAAAAAAATCTGCTGATAAAATTTTTGAAGAACCTTTTCCACAAGATTATTTTTTATACACTTTTAAAATTGATTCTCAAACAAAGAAAACGAACCTAATATTTACGAATGACAATAAAAATTTAATAGGGAAAACTGCTATATGTAAAGCTTTTGAACAGTTATATAAAATTAATTATTATAATTATACAAGCTTAGATGATTTAAATGTTAATAAAAATTTTGTTAAACAGTTAATTGGTAAATTTACTTCCCCTGAGTCTATTGCTAAGGCAATGCGTGGATTACCAACTCATACTAACGGTGTCCATAAAGCTTCTTGGTTTATTTGGGATTATGTATTTATAGAAGGTAAAGGTACTTTTGGTGTCATTTTTCTTTATAAAGTAGATAAAACTAATCAAGAAATAGCGGAACGACTTGCTCTTAAAAATTTAAAAAAAAGATTTAAGGGTCTAGGAGCTTTTATTCCATTATATAAAGGTGACGGAAATAGTAATATTTTTGGAAAACCAATTCTTCAATACCCTTTAGATAAATCTACACTTTTCTCTGAATGGGCTAGTAAAATAACTATCCATGATTTACAAGTTGCAAATAAATGGCTTGAAAATTCACTTCCACAAGGAGATGAATTAGGAAATTATACGGCTTATCAATTTCTAGCCAGAGGGTCTTTTCGTATCGCTGTTGTTTTAGTTAAATCAATAAAAACAAAAACCTTACCAAAATGGCTTATTCTTTTTGATTTTATAGACGTTTATATATTATTTATAATTATATATTGTTATATATTTTTTGATTTCAATTTTAAATTTTCTTTAAAAATTAGATTTGCTATTTCTTATATGCTTGCATCTTTTTTACCTTTATCTATTTTATTAGCAACTGCTTATGCCTATATTTTGGAGTATCAAAAAACTTCCATAAACAAAGAATTATCTGAAATTCAGACAAATTTAAAATCTACTGATGCAAAAAAAATGAATAACGTAAGAGAATATAAAGCTACTTTTACAAAAGTTTTAAATGAAAAAAAACTTATAGATTTAATAAAAGAAAAAGGTATTGAAGACGAATCGGCTGCTAGATATGTTTTAGATAAATTTGAATCAGAGGATTCTAAGAAATCTTTGCCGATATTAGGAGTTAAAATTTTAGATGAAAATGGTAGAGGCGCCCTTGTTGAAGGAAGATATTCAAAATCAATAAAAACTAATATAAATTTAAATGAGAAAAGAATTGAAAATATAGATTCAAATTTTAAAAAAACCAATAAAAAAATTATATCTTCAACCAATACTGAAATTATTATAAATGCTTTACTTGTAACTCAGATTGATATATTAAGAGAAAAGATAGCTAGTGAAACTCCCAATATTAAATTTGAGAAAGAAATAGATGAATTAGAGGAAATAGAAATAGAAATAGGAAAAACGGTTAATAAATGTTATGACTCAATGTCAGAAGTATCACTAAAAGATGAATTTCAACAAAATTTTTCTGTCCCTGTTTCGGTAAAAAAAGGTTCTTTGTGCATCTATCAACTTTTTGATTTAATTAAAATAGATGGAAAAATAAAGTATATATTATTAATTATATGGGAAGATAAATACCTTGATGATAGAATTATAAAAGAGTCTTTTAATTATTATTCATCAAAAAATAAAAATCAAAATTTTATTGCATATAGAATTGATGGACAAAATATAAAAACTATCGGCGATAAAACTAGACATGCTACGAAGGAATTTCTTAACAAATTACCAGATCTTGCAAAACAAACATTCTATTTAAAAAAGACAGATACTTTTTCTATAGATGATAATCTAGTTGTTTTTATACCTTCTTTGAATTTTTCAAACACAGTTTTTGTAGGTTGGGTAGATAAATTTGATATAACCTTTAATGTTATTATTAGAAAATACTTTTTTATTATACTTATATTGATTTCATTATTTATTATCTATATTTGCAGTATTAGAGCTGCAAATGTTTTTGTCAAACCTGTTTCAGAATTAAAAAAAGCTTTAGATGAAGTTGCTATAGGTAATTTGAATATATCTCTACAAAGTATACCACAAAATGAATTTGGAAACCTTTCCAATGAGTTTTCAAATATGATTGATGGTCTAAAAGAAAAAGACCGTATTTCAAAATTATTATCTGATCAAGCCATAGTAGCATTAGAGAAAAAAAGTAATGGTTTATTAAATGACACAGAAACTTTTGAAGGAGTAGCCTTAGTTTCAGACATACGTAATTTTACAGGAATGACAGAAAAATATGACCCTACGATTATAACAGATTTACTCAACAATCACTTTGCAGAAATGGCTAAAATAATATCAGAAAACGGAGGGCAAATATATAAATTCATAGGCGATGCAATAGAAGCTATTTTCCCTGAAAAAGATAATCTTGAAAAAGCTTCATATAGAGCTTTTAAAGCAAGCTGTAGAATGATAACAAAATTAGCCTTTGTTAATGCAAAAAGAAAAAGAAAAGGATTATTTGTTTATAAAATAGGTGTTGGGTTATCTTATGGCACAATGTATTCTGGTACTGTTGGAAGTATAGATTCAAGACTTGATTATGCTATTTTAGGAGAACCTTTAAAAAAGGCAGCTAAACTTGAAGCATTGTCAATTCAAAATCCAAGTTTTCCTCTTGTTACTGATGAATTAATTTCAAAAAGAATGTCAGAAAATGGAATTGGATTTAAAAAATTAGATACAGATTTATTCTCTGCATACACAGTTGAAGAAATAGGTAACTTAAGTAATCTATCTAAATCATTAAATATCTTTTCTAATAACAAAGAAAAAGAGAATACAACAAATCAAAATAAATCAAATAATACAAAAGTTTTCTTATTGCAGAAATCAGTAACAAAATTTAACGTAATTTGGCAATATTTATTAAATTTTATCGCTGTTATTTCTGTAATATTTTTAATTAGTTTTGGAATCAATTTTATCTATTCAACTTATTCTGAAAATTTAAAATCCCAATCAATCAAAGAATGTACAAGATTATTTGAACAGATTAATTCTGATGAAGCTTTAAAGTCAGCTTTTAATATACAATGCTTAGATTTTTCTGAAAAAATAAGAAAAAAAATAAATTTTAATGATTCAAAAGGAAAAATAGAAGAAGCAATTAATTCAATACGAGAGGAATACGACAAGCTAGGTTGCCCTATTCCTCTTTATTGTTGTAAAATAAACTATAATTATTATTCAAGAAATCTACTCCCCTATAAATTTAATAATTTTGAAGATGTTTTTTCTGATAGAACATTTAATTCCTTTAAACAAACCAATAACACAATATTTGACGGAAATTTTTTACGGATTTTTCTAGATAAAGTAAACAATAACAAGAAAGTTTCAGGATATGATTTTTTATGTGGATTCCCTGTTGACATAACTACTCTTAAAGATAAAATCAATATTCCTAAATTTATAACTTTTAATGCAGGAAAAGATATCTTTTTAGCTTTAAATAAAGGAGATGACTGGGTATTTTCTAATGGTTGTTCTCAAAAAGAAATCAATTTTATAAAAAGTAATATTGAAAATAAAAAAATACTTGATAATTTTGGATTTATATCTGAAATAGCAACAATTTATAATGATAATACCTATAATAAATGGAAAGTTTTTATAATAAAAAAGAACCTTTTTTATTTGCATCTAATTTATGAAAAATTTAAAGTTCTAATTCCTTTATCTTTATCTTTCTTTTTTATTATAATACTTTGTTTTGCAAATAAAAAAAAGAATTTATTTGAATCTTCTATTTCTTTAAAATTAAGTTTTGATATTTTATTATCAGCTTTTATGCCGATTTTAATAGTTCTTTTTCTTTCTATTCTTTATGTTATTGAGGATTATAATATAAAAAAATCTGAAACTTTATTTGAAATGAACACACGAATTGATGAATTAGAAAGAAAAGAGCTATATTATCTTCCATTTTATAATTTATGGCTTAATATTAAAAGTGAAAGTCCAAGAATAATGTTAAGAATTAAACAAAGAGACATAATAGGGCAGTTTAAATATCTACAACATATTACAAAGAATGGTTTTTTAAAAGTTGAAAACCAAAATAATCAAAGTAATAAAACTGCCAATAAAGATTATCACAAAATTTTGGAATTACTACTCGTAGCAAAAAATGACTTTGTTGCTTCTGGAAATGATTCAAATGGTTATAATTTAGATTTTTTTGGTAGAATTTTTTCAGATTATATTAAATATATTTTCTTTAGTTCTGATGATTCTAACTCTGACAATTACAATTCTAAAAATTATAAACGAGAAGAAATTTTTCGCATGTTGTCAAAAACTTTTAATTCCGCTTTTGGAGATGAAATAACTATTGATTTAGTTAATTATCCTAATTCTAATCAAACAGTAACCTTAAATTATACTTACATTAGTTTTATATCAATACCTGTTCCAAATCAAGACAAACCTGATTATGTTCTATTTTCTATAATTAAGTATGACAATGATTTATTGTCTTATGTTTGTAATCAAACAAATCAACAAAATTATTCTCTTGAACAACATATATCTTCTGGTTCTTTAGATAATAAAATTTTTCTATTTCATTCAATAAATAAAGAAGTTGGTAATAATTTAATTTATTCTGATTTTATTGGTAAATCAGAAATTTTAAATGGATTACTAACTAATTATTATTGGTTAAACTCAAGTTTTATCCCTGTTTCTAGTCAGATTGACTGTTTTGGAAATCATTTTCTAGAATGTAGAAGAGGGAACTATTCCAATGATAAAATATATTTTGCTTTATCTTCAGAAAAATTTATTTTTAACGAATCATTCAATAAATTGCCTAAATTCGGATTAGCAATATTATTTTCTTTTATATTAATTTGTTTTATTGCTTATATTGTTATAGCCGATTTACTTGCTCCTATAAAACAACTTATTTTAGGAGTTAAAGCTGCAAAAAAAGAAGACTACTCATTTAGAACTATTTATACAAGAGAAGACGAAGTTGGAAAATTATGTCAATCATTTAACCAAATGATGAAATCTTTAGAAGAAAAACAACTCATGAATCGTATGATTTCAAAATCGGCATTAATTGGAACTTCAACATCTAATGATACTGCCAGTAAAAAAATAGATACAGTTCTTCTATATGTTACTATTCCTAACTTTGATAAAATTATGAATAATACACCTATAATTCAACTTTTCCAAAAGCTTAAAAATCAAATAGCTATAATATCTAAGATTGTCTTAGATTATGGTGGAGATATAGATAAAATTATTGGTGAGAAAATGCTTGTAGCTTTTCATCTTGAAAATTCTTTAGAAAAAGAAATTGCTATTATAGCTTCAAAAGTTGCTTATTTAATTGAAACCAATGAAAGTCTTCCATTCAAAGTTTCTGTCGGAGTCACTTATGGTCAAGTTATTTCTGGATATTTAGGTGTTGGTGAAAAAAGAGACTTCACCATAATTGGCGACCCCGTTAACGTATCTGCAAGAATCGCTGTTTTTGGTGAAAAATTGGAATCAGACAGAAGAATAATATCAGAAACAATATATGATTTAATTAAAAACGATATAAAAACAGAAGAATATGGTGAAGTATCTTTTAAAGGAAAATCAAAACCTTCAAAAGTTTATCTTATACAATCTTTATCTAGTGCCAACTTAATAGAAATATAATTTTAATAAATAAAGTATTATATAAGAAAACAATACAAAAATAGAGCAAAGCAAAAATTGCTAGAATGGCTTAATTTCGTTTATTAGGTTTGCACTTTTAGGGCTTATAGATAATATAATAAAAAAGTTAGAAACCTAATAAATTGCTCCCCTTTTTAAGTAATAAAATACTATTGAGCGGACACTACTTGAATATCTTCTTCAAGCTTTTACCAAGTTTAGACACTCCGTCACTTATTTTTTCTGTAACTTTATTTACCTTGTCGTTACTTACACCGTTTTTGTTCAATACTTTGTTTAATTCATTTTTTACAACAGAATTTAAAGGTAAATCAATATTCGGCGAAGTAAGACTCCCCTTTACTTTACAAGATAAACTAAGACTTTCTGAATTGCCAAGCATATCTTTTAGATAAGGACTGCTAGAACAAGTTTTCTTACCTAAAGTAAAATTTAACGAACCATCTAAAGTAGTGTCTAAACCAATAGAACCAGTATAAACCACATTGCTGTCATTTGATTTTCCCATCATATTGTTAGATGAAATTCTGCCGTTAGCAATAGTGTAATCACCAGATGCATTTATTGTTCCAGAAGCTAGTGATGGATTTTTAAGTTTGTCAGCTATTTTCTTGATTACATCAGGAGAATCATAAGTTCCACTTGCCATAGACAATTTTGCATTACCATTAATACTATTCAGCCCAGTCATATCACCTTTAAGACTTGCTGTTCCATCTAAACCGCCAACAACAGTATTTTCATATTTTTTATCAGCATTAGCTCTTAAAAATTCTTGGGTTTGTAATTTGTTTATATTTGCATCAACATCGAATTTAATAGGGTCAGAAGCAATATAAATATTGCCTTTTGCAAAAATATCTCCATTAAAAAGTTTTAAAGATGCGGAAGAAATGTTTAGAACACTATCATAATAACGAGCTTTAGCATTTAGATTTTTATAAGGAAACTTCATTGATTCTCCACCTTCTGTTATTGTAGCCGTAACCGTACCAACAGCAACAGAAGCCACACAATCAACTTTTATTTTTTCCAATGGTCCTGTAATAGTTCCATTACCACTACCAACACCTATTACTTTGAATCCTGTTCCTTCAAGGAAGAAGCCTGCAGCGTCAGTAACATCTAAAGGAGCAACATTAAACTTGAAATTAGAAATAAACTTTGCCCAGTCTTTTATATTTCCAGCAACATTTACTTTTGATGTCCCCCAATAAGCATTAAGAGCATCAGAACTTAACCCTTCATTAGTGAAATTTACACGACCATTAATCTTTTCAACAGGTCTAAAAACAGCAGGATGGAAAAACCTAGCGTTCTTAATATTTGCAGAACCTTTAATTGTTGGTGAAGAAGTTGAACCTTTTAGATTAGCGTTCAAATCAGCTTTTCCACTAAAGTCTAATTCAGCAGGCATTTCAGGAACGTTTATTCCTATAAGTTTGCGAACTAACGCAAGGTCAGTATCTCTAATATTAGCTACAGCTTCAACTTTCATATTGTTGAAGTCTTTTATTATTCCGCTAAAATCAAGACTACCTCCAAGCAGATTAGCTTTAACATTATCCATTATTAACTTGTCGTTATCGGCAGTAATTATACCATTAAAGTTACTTATAACCATACCGTATTGGGAAACATCGGCATAAATATTCTTTGCTTCAATTTTTCCATAGGGTTTCGGATCTTTTACTGTTCCACCTAGTTTGAGATTAATATCTAGCTGCCCTTTATATTGTCCTTCTTTTACTGGTAGTTTAAAAAGCCCATAAGCAAATTTAGAAAATTCATCAACTATTATTTTTCCATCTGCAGAACAATCAAATCCTATATATTTCTGATTTTTAACTGTTCCTTTAACACTCACACTCGCACCACTTGCGTTTGCTCTTAAGCTTTCGACTGTGATAGAACCACTTTCAGCACCAACTCCATTAAGTCTAACATTTAAATCTTCTATCATTCCTTTTGCTTTTGTTTGATTTTCAGAAATATTGATTACTTTTGATATGACCGAACCATTAACTTTAATTGAGTTTAAATCAGACAATTTACCATTAACATTTCCATCAAAAGATATTTTTCCATTTATAGCGAAGTTTTTCATATCATCGCTAAGATAGGATTTTAAGTTTTTAAGAAGTCCGTCGATGCCGATATTTATTCCAAAAACTGCATTTAAAGCGAAATCAGCAATGTTTAAGGTTAAAGTATTTAATTTAACGGTAGAATCAGCTAATGCTACTTCAAAAGCTGATGCTGTTAGCTTTTTTCCATCATATACAATATTACCTTTTTGAAGAACTATTTTATCTGAAAGAAATTTTGTTTTTATTTCTATTGTCTGTGGGTGAGCTTCAGCAGACAATTCTATCGGTTTGTCTCCATCTATTACTACGCTAACATCGCCAGAAACCGAACCTTTGTTTAAACTTAAACCGTATTCTGCTGGCACATAGCCTTTTACTAAGGGCCAAACAGATGAAACTTCTATAGGTTGTGCACTTGCAGAAGCTAATAGTTTTAATGGTGAAATCTGTGGAATTGAGGCTTTGGCATTTAGCTTTAATATTGGTTCTACTCCGAGATTACAATTAGAGATTTCTATAGCATTGTTTTGAAGATTGTATTCTAAAGAAAGGTTTGCATTAGAGCCTGTTATGCCATTTAAATAATTAACATATTCTTTTGGAACAAGCTTTTTGATTTCGTTAAAATCAATTATTTTAATATATGCTTCGGAGGTAATTTTTTGAGGCAAATACAAATTGCCTTTTGCGTTAAACACTGCTTTTTCAGTCCATTCAGCATCAATATCATAAGGAAGTGCTGAGCTAACTATTGAATGAGATAAACTTGCTCTATTTAGTTTCAAATTATATTTTGTCTTTGTAGTGGCTTGATCATTTAAATTTAAAGAAATTTGGGTTACATCAACACTTCTGAACATCGATAATATATTGTTCAAATCAGGAGTGCCAGTTGCAATTTCCTTTTTTTCTACTGAAGCTTTTTCATTCTTTGTTGGCTTTAAATCTAACAAAGTAGTAGATGAGGAAATACTTAGATAGTCTATTGCTAATTTTCCTCTAAGAAGCGAAAAGAAATCTGGACGAACTTTTACAGAAGCTATATGTGAATCTAACATCATACTTGCAGAATCAGTAGCAACATGAATATTCTTCAACTCAAAGGAAGGAAAGCTTACAGATATTTTTTCAAAATTAATATTTAAACCTAATGCTTCACTTGCTTTCTGATTAACTAATTTTTCAAAGTTTCTATCGCTAACAAATCTGTTTAAAACATAAAATATTGCTATACCAAAAGATAGCATTAACATTAAAAGGAAAACAGAAACAACTTTAAGATAAAATTTCCAACCTCTTTTTAAAAGTGATTTGGTTTGGTTAGAATTAGAATTGTTTTCTTGATTATTGTCTTTTATGGATTCTACTTTATTTTCTAAAGCACTATCTGATTTATTGTTATCTATATTTGTTTCTTTATTCTCTACTGTTTCAGATATTTTTTCTATTTCTATAGCATCGTTATTCTTGTTGTCGTTTTCATTCATATTTAGTGCCTCCAAAATTCAAATTAGAATGTACCAAAAATTTATTAAAAATGGAAGTCACAACGAATTTTTTTTGTCATTAATATTGTAATTCAATAATGAAAAACTAAGATTTTTGACTCCACGCTAAAGCTTCTTAATCTCTCCTCTCTTATCTCTTATCTCTTATCTCTTATCTCTTATCTCTTATCTCTTATCCCTTATCTCTCTCCCCTCTCCTCTCTCCTCTCTCCTCTCAATTAGCTATATCTCTGTGAATTACAGAAGTTGCAATGCGTGGATCTGAAATATTTCTAAATAAATATTCTGCAAAAGCTACAGAACGGTGATGACCACCTGTGCAACCTATTCCGATTTGAAGCCTAGTTTTTGGTTCGCTTATAAATAAAGGAATTTGAAATTCAATAAAACCTCTAAGCCTTTGGGCATATTGTTCTGCTATGCTAGAAGAAAAAACATAGTTATAAACAGCTTCGTCCACACCCGTTAGATGTTTAAGTTCAGGAACATAAAATGGATTTGGCAAAAATCTTACATCAAAAATCAAATCACAATCTTCTGGTATTCCGTGTTTGTAGCCAAAACTGACAAAGACCACTGACATAGATTTGATTCCGATTTTTTCTTGTGTGAATCTGCGTAATTCTTCTTGCAATTCCCTACCAGTAAGAAGCGATGTATCTACGACAAAATCAGCTTTTGCTCTAGTCATTTCAAGTATACGTCGTTCTTCTTTTATATCATCGCTAACTCTGCCACCTTTATTAAGTGGGTGTTTTCTGCGAGTTTCAGAAAACCTTCTAATGAGGGCATTATCAGAAGCTTCAAGGAAAAGAATCTTTACCTGAACCTTCATTTGTTTTATTTCGTCAATTGCAGAGAATAAATTTTGGAAAAAAGAACCGCCTCTAGCATCGATAACAACTGCTAGTTTATTTATACTACTATTTGCTTCTAGGCAAATTTGTATAAACTTTGGTAAAAGAGTTGGTGGCACATTATCCATACAAAAATAACCAGCATCTTCAAAAAAGTGTGAAGCTGTGGTTTTGCCTGCACCAGACATTCCTGTTATTATAATCAGTTGTATTAATGAGTCGCTCATAGAATCCATTATATTTAACAACTATTAAAAGTCAAGAAGTTTTAAGATTAAAAAATTTAATCTTGTAATATCTTTGAACCGATGATAACCTTATTCAATCAAATTAAAAAAATGGAGTGAAATATAAATGTCTGATATAAAAACATTCCCTAAAAGCGGATTAGACAATATGCATATCGCCAACGGTATGGTACGACTAGATTTCAAAGCTGATGAAGCAGGTGAAAAAAAAGATTTACGCTTGATTATGACCCCACAAGGTTATCTCCAAACTTTTGAAATGTTCCAAAGAGTTTTAGACAAGCTCGAAGCTGATGGCATTATCCAAAGAGTTCAACCACAGAAGTAAGGAGAAAAATCATGAGTAAAAGTTTTGAAGAAATATATACTGACGGTATCGAAGAAATAAATCTTGAAAAAGAAATTGTTACTATTACTTTTATGACAATCCAGCCTTCTGGAGATCCTAAAAATCCTGAAAGAGAAGTTAAAGCATCTGTTCAGATGAATTTTGACCAGTTTATGAAAGCCTACAATATGCTAGGTAAATTAGGCGGAGTAATGGCTGAAAAAGGTATCATAGGCGTTCGCAAAGCAGAAGATTCAAAAAAAGGTCTAGCAGATTTTAAGAAGTAAACTGAAATGAAAGAAACTTTAAAAAAACGTTTTATTAGTTACGTTAGCATAGATACTCAATCTGACGAAGCTAACGAATGTTGTCCTTCTACTAAGGGGCAGTTTGAATTAGCTAAGTTGGTTAAAAGCGAACTAGAAACTTTGGGGCTAAAAGATGTGGTCTTAGATAAAAATGGCTATCTAACCGCACTTTTGCCATCAAATAGCGATAAAGAAGTTCCAGCTATAGGTTTTATCTCTCATTTTGATACTGCTCCAGATTGTTCTGGAACAAATGTTAATCCACAAATAATTAACAATTATCAAGGAGATGAAATAAAACTTGGTAATACTGGTCTAGTTTTAAACCCTGAAAAAAAATATATTGGTCAAGATCTGATTACAACTGATGGAACAACTCTTTTAGGAGCTGATGACAAAGCAGGTGTTACTGAAATAGTAACATCAGTAGAGTATCTATTAAAACACCCTGAAATAAAACACGGAGATATATACATTGGTTTTACACCAGATGAAGAAATAGGCCGTGGAGCTGATTTGTTTCCATTAGACCGTTTTAAGGCAAAATGGGCATATACTGTTGATGGTGGTCCTCTTGGCGAATTAGAATACGAAAACTTCAATGCTGCACAGGCGACCGTTGAATTTGAAGGAGTAAGTATTCACCCTGGTTCAGCAAAAGATGTAATGATTAATAGTCAGACATTGGCTGCTAAATTCCACTGTGAAATGCCAGAAATGGAAACCCCAGAACATACCGATGGCTATGATGGATTCTTCCATTTAACTGATATGGAAGGCTGCACTGAACATTCTAAGCTTGTTTATATTATAAGAGATTTTGACGCTGAAAATTTTCAGAAACGCCAAGACTTTTTAAGAAACAAAGCTGTTGAATGGAATAAAAAGCTCGGTGCAGAACGAGTTAAAGTAACAATAAAAGAAAGTTACCGAAATATGTATGAAAAGGTAATTCCACATAAACATATTTTGGAATTGGCAAAAACAGCAATGAAAGAAGCAAGTGTTGAACCTATCGTTGTTCCAATAAGAGGTGGAACTGATGGAGCAAGACTTTCTTTTATGGGTCTGCCTTGCCCTAATCTCTTCACTGGTGGTCATAACTTTCATGGGAAATACGAATATATTTCTTTAGATGTTATGGAAAAAGCAGTTCAAACTTTGGTGAATATCGCTAAACTTTGTTCTTTAAAGTAACAAAAAACACTAATAAAAACCATCTACCTCCCTCTTGGAACTGTCTAAAAACTAAGAATTTTTTAAAAATACAATGTATGGAGCAATGTCCTCGCCCCCTTTCGTAGAGGCTGTCTAAAAACTAGCTTTTTACTCTAAAATTAGTTTCGTCTAATTATGGAGTCAAAAGCTAGTTTTTAGACAGCCACTCTTGCGGAGAGTAGGAAAAATCATTATAATTAAAATTTCTCCAACAATATTATTGGAGAAATTTTTGTTTTTTATTTCTTCGATTACTAAATATCGAAAATATGTTTTTGCTTTAAAATAATTATTTTATGGAGATAACCATGAGTCGAGAAAAAAAATATCAAGTCACCGCAATATCAGACGCACTAACAGATATAATCGTTGAACTAGACGATGAATCAATCAAAAAGCTTGGTTTAAAGAAAGGCCAGAGCATAGTTATTGATGACGCAATGATTGAAAAATTCCGTTCTGTTCTAGATAAAGACAAAATGGTCATCAGTCCTGGCGGTTCTCCAACAAATGTTATTTACGGAGCTAGTAATCTAGGTTTAAAGTGCGCTTTCCTTGGCTGTGTTGGAAACGACGATTACGGCTATGACTACATTAATAATCTTCGTGAAAACAATATTGATACATATATCTCCATAAAAAAAGGCGATTCTGGCAGATGTTTCACTTTCATCGGCACAGACGGAGAAAGAAGCTTTGGGCTTGATTTTGGCATAACAAAACAGCTTTACCCCTATGAAATTTTACATAGCTTGATTAGAGATTCAGAATATTTGCATTTTTCCGCTTATGAATTTCGTGGGAACAACCCAATTAACGAAGCTACAAGATATGCTATAGAAATAGCAAGAAAATCTGATACTAAGATTTCTTTCGATTTAGGCGATAGTGGTGTAATTCTAGAAGCTAGAGACCAACTAAAAGATAAACTTTTTGATGAAAAAATAGATATTCTTTTTGCTAATGAAAATGAAGCAGAAGCCTTATGTGGCAACAGAAAATTTGAAGATTTGTTGCAGTATTCCAAACTTGTAGTTGTTAAGTTGGGTTCAGAAGGCTCTATTGCTTATACTCCAGAAGGAAGCATACACGTTGACGCTTATAAAGTCGATCATGTAAAAGATACTAACGGTGCTGGAGATAACTTCCAAGCTGGTTTCTTCTATGGGTTGCACAAAAAGCTTCCGTTAAATATCTGTTTAAAAATAGGTAATTTCCTCGCTTCTAATATTATAAAAAGAATTGGTGCTCAATCACAGGTTAAAATCGAAGGTATCGAGTACATTATCTGATTTTTATATCCAGCATTCAATCAGAATAATTCATATTAGGCAAAATAATTTTAAAAGTATTAGGAGTCAATTGTATATTTGGTTGACTCCTATTATTTTTATACAATTCAAATATTTTGCGGATACCTGTACCGTAAGCTTCAACCAAATGTAAACGGTGAAATATCTCTGCTAGCTTTTTATTTCTTGGTTGTGATATACCACTACGTATATCATCAGAAGTTAGATTCGGTAACAATCCACCAATTGAGATAAATTCTATTTCTTTTTCTGTTAAATTAATAATTATGCTACCACTATAACTATAATCACGATGAATAATAGCATTAAGCAAGGATTCTCTGATTGCTTCTACTGGATAATCTTTCTTTTCTATACGTTCTAAGCCATTAAAAGTAGCAGAAGTATTATTACAAAATTCTAAATAATTAAAAGTTTCTTCTAATTGATTAAAAATTGAACCTTCAAATTCTCTTGTATCTTTAAATTTCGTTTTCTCTATATCTCCAAATACAGCTACTTTGATACTATGTTTGCATTGGTCTGAAATTAATAAAGCTAAGTTTGTATATATTTTATCTTTTGGAAAAATTAATCCAAGATTGAGATATTTTTCATCGCTGAACTCGATTTTATATTTATCAAAAGCTTTTTTCGCATTTTCAAAAGTTAAAAATTGCTCATTTGAACGCAATTCTTCATAATTCATTTTATAAAACCTAAATTTCTATGTTTCTTTTTATTATATTCTCTATTTTATTTTGAGTAAACTTTTTGTTGATACATTTTACATATTTATTACATATTTATTTAGTTTTTTTCTTGACTCTTAGCAGATAAAATGATATAAACGTGTACATTAAGTTTTACATACAATATTTTAAACACAAAGGATAGACACAATGAATAAAAAAGGTTTTACATTAATGGAACTTTTACTTGTTGTTGCAGTTCTCGCAATCGTAGCCGCAGCAGCAGCTCCAACTTTCTTCAATGGTTCACAAGAAGCTCTTCAAGAAGCTAAGAAAGCTTCTTTCCTTTCTGCTTATCAGAACGCTTTGTCTGGTGCTAATATATATATCTCTATCGAAGTTTCAAAAGGTAATACTGTAAATTCTGAAAAATTAACTAATAGTATAGATACTTATGCACCTGCCGCTACAAGAGCATTCAATTTGCAAATTGCTGGACATACTCAAGAATATCTTGTTGGATATCTAATTCCATTTATTAATGAAACAGATAATCAAGTATATGTTGGTTATGAAAATAATGAAACTGATAAAACTCCTGCTGTTAATGATAGTGCTAAATGTAAGCCTATTACAGCAAATATGTCTTTCACAGATTTAGTAAACCATTGTCAGAATATTTCTGGTAACTAAATTTAATTTAATTTCAAATATTTCTAACTTTTATTAGATAGAAACCTAAGACTCCCATCTTTACGATGGGAGTTTTTGTTTTAGCCAATTTTGCCCTGCTTATATTACAAAAAAGTTTGATTATATTACTTTTTATGATATAATTTAATTATGAAAGTAAAAGAACTTATTAAATTGCTAGAACAAAAGGGTTGGAAATTAGACCGTATCAGAGGTAGTCACCACATGATGACAAAACAAGGATACAGAACTATTCCTATTCCTTATCATGGAAATATCGATTTAGATCCTAAATTTATAAGAATCATCGAAAAACAGTCAGGAGAAAAGCTATTATGAAACAGACTTATTACCCTTTTACCTTAGAAAAAGGTGACGAACACGGCTATATAGTACAATTTATTGATCTAGAAGAGGCTTATACTTATGGTGAAACAATAGACGAATGTGTTCATAATGCAAGTGAAGTTCTCTCTGCTGTTTTAGAAATGAGACTCGAAAATAACGAACCAATACCAGAACCGTCAGACATAGACACAAAATACAAAGTTATGCCTTCCGCCAATATTCAAGCCGCATTATCTATTCGTAACGCAAAAGATGCAACACGTATGAGCACAGCAGATTTAGCAAGAGTCATGGGAGTAACCTGGCCTGTCGCTGATAAACTGACTAACCCCAAACACTACCCCAGTCTGCGTCAGTTAGAAAAAGCTGCTAACGCTCTAGGCAGGCGACTAGTAATAAGCCTCGTGTAATAAATCTACTTAGCACAAATATAATTTAAATAAAGAACGCAGAAAACTTTGTTTTCTACGTTCTTTATTTATGATTGTTATTTAGAGGCAATTAGTATATTATTAGCAAAAGCCAAACAAAGGCTAACTTTAATAGTAAAAAATAAGTAGAGAAATCAAAATGAATCTTAGAGAAATTCTAGCTTCGGCTATGAAAAAGAATACATCAGATATTATTCTGACAGCAGACAGACCTCCAATGCTACGTATAAACGGAAGTCTCGAACCAGATGGAACAACCCCTTTAAACGACGATGATTTACAATCTTTAATTTATTCCGTTATAAACGAAGAGCAAAAAATAGAATTTGAAACACATTCAGAACTTGATTTGGCAATAGAATTTCCAGATTCAGGAAGGTTTCGTGTTAATGTATTTAAACAGATGGGAAAAATTGGTGCAGCTCTAAGACCTATTATGAGCAAAATTCCAACTTTTGAATCTTTGATGCTTCCACCTGTAACATCTAATTTTTGTAGTCTGCCAAGTGGTTTAATCTGCGTGACAGGTCCGACAGGAAGCGGTAAATCAACAACCCTTGCTGCTATGATTAATTACATAAACACCAATAGAGCCTGCCATATAATCACAGTAGAAGACCCTATCGAATTTGTCCACATTCATAAAAAGTCTGTAATAGAACAAAGAGAAGTAGGAAAAGATACCGAAAGCTATACAGCAGCTTTAAAATATGTTTTGCGTCAGTGCCCAGATGTTATTCTGATTGGCGAAATGCGTGACCTAGAAACAATCGCTGCCGCAATAACCATAGCTGAAACTGGTCACTTAGTTTTTGCAACTTTACACACACAATCTGCCTCAAAAACAATCGACCGTATTATAGACGTTTTCCCACCATATCAACAACAGCAAATTAGAGCACAGCTTTCTACCACTTTGAAAGGTGTTATTTCACAAGTTCTATTACCTAGACAAGATGGGTCTGGTAGAGTTGCTGCTAGAGAAATAATGGTAGTAAATGCAGCTATTTCTAATTTGATTCGTGAAGGAAAAGTTTTCCAAATTCCTACTGCAATACAAACTGGCAATTCTTTGGGAATGGTAACAATGGATCAGTCCTTACAAAAACTATTCAACGAAGGAATCATATCCCAAGAAGTGTTCCAAACAAGATCTCGTTCAGGTGCTCCTTCACCACAGCAACAAGCAAACCTTGGAAATAATTCTTATGGAAATGCCTCTCAATCACCAGCTCCTCGTAATGTTCCTTCTCCTTATGGCTCTGCACCAAATCCTTCTTTCAACGGTCCTTCTCCTTTTGCAGGTCCATCACCCTTTGGAATTAAGTAATTTGGAGTTAAGTTATGCAGATTACTGTTGAAATGGTTAAAAATTTATCTTTATTTGCAAACTTAAACGAGGAAGATATTGCTAAAAGTCTTCCTATATTCAAACTTTTAGAACCGCAACAAAGTAATTTTAGAATATTTGAAGAAGGCGATGCAGGAGATTCTTTATATTTAATCTTAGAGGGTGAAGTCGAAATACAAAAATTAATTGATGTTGAAACCAAGACTTATAAACTTTTATCTGTTCTTCCAGCAGGAAGCTACTTTGGTGAAATGGCTTTGCTTACAGGAGAGCCACGTTCTGCAGCAGCTGTTTTAAGAAATGCCGATGGAAAACTTTTAAAAGTTGAACATGATAGTTTTATAAATCTTATGTCCTCTAGCCCAAGAATAGCTTCAAAAATTGTAGCTGCTTTAATAAATGTTTTATCTGATAGGCTTAGAGCTTCAAGTGAAGAAGTTGTAACCCTTTATGAAACTGGAAGAATTATAGGTAATAACACACATTACAACGATATTGTCACTCAAGTTCTTGACAGGCTTATAAAAGTTACAAAGTCTACTGCTGGTTTTGTAATGATGTGGAACGATGTTGTTGAATGTTTTGAATGTAATGTGGCTTTGCCTGTATTTCCACCTGTAACCACTCTACATAAAGATTCATCGTTAGCTAATTATTGGCTCAAACTCGAAACTTCATTAACAAAAGAAACCGCTTCTGATTTTGTATTAACAGATGAACTTGGTTTTAATGTGCCTAGCACAATGTATACACCTCTTTTTGAACAAATAAAAGATTTTACTCATAATAATATTGTTAATAAAGTTTCTGGAATTATTGTTTTAATCAGCAATAAAGAAAATGCTTATAATTTAAGACAGATAAATCTTGTTCGTAGTGTTGCAGATCAAGTTGGACAAGCAATTGCAAATTCTAGATTACTGATGGAAAATGAAGCAAGACACGAACACAATTTAGTGTATGTAACAGCTGATTTGTAAAGAAATCTTTATTTGCTTTACAAATAGCAACAAGATTTTGTAAAATACGCCATTCTAAAATAATTGGAGTCTAACTCAATGGAATACAAACATTACAGAAATCTTCCTGACCAAACAGGTCATTTCGGTCCTTACGGAGGATTTTACAACTTACCAAAAGAATTAGAAGAACAGTTCAAAGAAATAACTCACGCTTATTTGACTATTTCTAAATCTCATAAGTTTATTACTGAATTACGTTCTATAAGAAAGCATTTCCAAGGTCGTCCTACACCTGTTTATTTTGCTGAACGCCTTTCAAATATGGTTGGTGGAGCAAGAATCTATCTAAAAAGAGAAGACCTAAATCATACAGGTGCACAC
The DNA here is from genome assembly GCA_905236865.1 of Candidatus Rifleibacteriota bacterium. Classification (GTDB taxonomy): domain Bacteria; phylum Muiribacteriota; class Ozemobacteria; order Ozemobacterales; family Ozemobacteraceae; genus RUG334. Next base: position 21,157 of record CAJOQX010000150.1, on the reverse strand, counting down.
AAACTCAATCACTGCATGGGTGAAGCTTTATTAGCTAAATATATGGGCAAAAAGAAAATCATTGCTGAAACTGGTGCAGGTCAGCATGGAGTTGCTACAGCTACTGCCGCTGCTTATTTCGGTTTGGAATGTGAAATACACATGGGCGAAGTCGATATTGAAAAACAAATGCCTAATGTTATTAGAATGAAGCTTCTCGGTGCTAATGTTATAGCTGTTAAAGATGGACTTAGAACCTTGAAAGAAGCTGTCGATTCTGCTTTTGAATCTTATTTGAAAGACCCAATAAATAGTTTGTATTGTATAGGTTCTGTAGTCGGTCCTCACCCATACCCAATGCTTGTTAGAGATTTTCAACACGTGGTTGGCGTAGAAGCTAGGGAACAGTTCTATGAAATGACAGGAGAATTACCCGACAATCTAGTTGCCTGCGTTGGTGGCGGAAGCAATTCTATCGGTATTTTTACAGGTTTCTTAGATGATGAAACAGAAATATACGGTGTTGAACCTTCTGGAAAATCTCTAAATATTGGTGGTCACAGTGCTACTCTAACCTATGGAACACCTGGTATTATTCATGGATTTAAGTGTTATTTACTTCAAGACGAAAAAGGAGAACCTGCTCCTGTTTATTCAATAGCTAGTGGTCTTGATTATCCTGGTGTAGGACCAGAACATTGCTATCTTAAAGATAATGGCAGAGTTCATTATGTCACAGTAAACGATATAGAATGTTTAGAAGCTTTCTACACTTTGAGTAAAGTAGAAGGTATCATACCAGCATTAGAAAGTTCTCATGCTGTTGCTTATGCAATGAAACTAGCAGAAACTAAGAAATATCAATCTATTCTTGTAAATCTGAGCGGTCGTGGCGACAAAGATATAGACTTCATCACTTCAAATTTCGGATACACAATTGAAGATATGCATAAAAGATACGATGAATATATAAAGAAAAGGTAAATATTTATTAAGTTTTTGTAATTGGTTTTTGTTGTTTTCAATATGAGCGTCCTTTCGCATAAGTAGGACGCTTTTTTTATAGAATAAAAAAATCCTAAAACTGTTAAATTCGCTTTTATTAATTATTTATGTTATAATTTTCATATATAGTTTAAAAATTAGGAGAGTTCAACCCAATGGGTCGCTTTTTTGGAACTGATGGCGTTCGTGGTCTTGCTAACCGTTTCCCTTTAGATGGAAACACTGCTTATAGAATAGCTCAACTTGCAGCAAAGCATTTGCTTGCTAATCACAAAAAACAAGGTCGTCCTTTTTTTGTTGCCAAAGATACTAGGCGTTCTGGTGATTTGTTAGAACACGCTGTAGCAGCAGGAGCCGCCTCTATGGGAGCTGAAGTAAGACTTCTAGGTGTAATTCCCACACCAGCATTAGCTTTTATTACAAAAGAGCTTCAAGGCATGGGAGCAATTATGATTAGTGCTTCCCATAACCCATTTCAAGATAACGGCATAAAGGTTTTTGGTCCAGATGGCTATAAGATTAGCGACAATATCGAAGAAGCAATAGAAAAAGACCTCATAGGAAATGTCAAGACAGAAATGCCGACTGGAGCAGAAGTTGGCACAATAAACATAGATTCCTCTTCTGTTAAATTCTGGCTGACACATTTGGCAAAAGTCGCTGGCGAAAACACATCACCTAGAAGAATGAAAATAGCTCTAGACTGTGCTAATGGTGCTCTTTCTAATTGGGCTCCTAAGTTCTTTGCAGATTTAGGTTATTCTGTTGACGCTATAGGAGTTAATCCTGATGGAATCAACATAAACAAAGGTGTTGGTTCAACTTGCATTAATTCATTAGTTTCAATGATGAAGAAAGAACGCTTCGACATCGGATTCGCTTTTGACGGTGATGCAGATAGATTAATAGCCGTATCTTCTGAAGGCGATGTCGTAGACGGTGATTTCATATTAGCTCTGACAGCAAAATATTTGAAAGATAAAGGAAAACTCCCAGGTAATACTTTAGTTACAACCGTTATGGCTAATCTTGGGCTAGATTTGGCAATGAGAAAGCACGATATAAAACTTCTCAAAACCAAAGTTGGCGACAGATTTGTATTAGAAGAAATGCTAAAAGGTGGCTTCGTAGTTGGCGGTGAACAGAGCGGTCACATTATTCTTACAGAATTCTCAACTACTGGCGATGGATTGCTCACAGCCTGTAACTTACTAAGAATAATGCGTGAAACAGGTCAGAGTTTAAAAGAATTAAGTTCTATAATGTATAAACTTCCACAGGTATTGGTTAATATAAAAGTTAAAAATAAAGATTATGCTTCTGTTCCAGAAATTACTAACTGTATAAAAGAATCAGAATCTGTTCTTGCTGGTAGAGGTCGCATATTGGTTAGACCTTCAGGAACAGAAAATCTGATTAGAGTTATGGCTGAAGGTCCAGATGAAGGAGAAATACGAAAACTAGTAGAAAAAATAGCAAATGAAGTAGCCAAACATCTTTGTTAAAAAAGAAAAGAATGAAGTTTTATAATCTAAATAAATGTTTAATATTTGGCTTATATACTGTAATTATATTACAGATGGTTGGTTGTTGCCGAAAAAAAACAATAACTGTTAAAAAAGAGACAAAAAAAATAGAAACCAAAATAGAAGAAAAATATGAAGACGAAGAGTTGACTGTTCCTGATGATGCTTCCGAGCTTTTAAATAAAACTGGTTTGAACTACTCTATCGATAAACCCTCCTCTCATTCTCATTCATCTAATTCCTCGTCTTTTGCTCCAGTATCTTTTTTTGAAAAAAGATACCTTGATGGTATAAAATTTATGGAAGCAGAAAATTATGCTGAAGCTAAGAGTAATTTTCAAGCTATTTTAGACGAATATCCTGAAGGCGAGGAAGCTAGCATCGCTTCTTTATGCATTGCCGAAATCTTTTTTAGAGAAAAGAACAATAAAGCCGCCTTAGAGCTTTTTATGGAAATAGTTAAAAAGTATCCTGGTACTCAAGCTGCTCAAAATGCAGCAGAAGGAATAAAATATCTTCAAAGTTTTGCTGAATTTGAAGAAGGTTTTGTTCCACCAGAACAAGCTAACAAAAGGAGAAAATGGTGAACTGGTTTAAAAACAAATTAACTAGTAAAAAAGCTTTTACTTTTGTTGAAATTCTTATAACTATTTTTATTTGCGGCGTTGGGATTTTGCCTGTTTTAACTATATTTTTAACTGGTACTAGAACAGTAGAAAGTGGCGGAAACGTCTTTGAAGTTGCAGTTGCTGCTCAAAATATTATGGATACTGTTAGAAGCGACACTTTTATGTGGCAGGAAATGCCAGTAAACATAATTATTCCTCTACCACCAGATAGTTCTGTTGATGCTAATACTAGAGGCTTATATCTTCCTGCTGACTTGATAAATAAATATAAAGCTAAATGTCATTTACACATAGACAATGCTAAAGACATAAAAGTTCTTGGAACAGGTGCACCTGAAACTAATTTATACCAGATTGATATTGAAATTACCTGGGTTGAAAATGGAAAACCTAAAAAATATACATTAATGAATTATAGAGCTAATACAAACACTCAGAATATGAAAACTTCAACGAGGTTCTAAAACAATGAAGAAATTTGGTTTTACATTAGTTGAAATATCTGTAACAGCTCTCATCATTTCTATTATTTCACTAACTTTAGTTGTTGTTTTAAGAGGCAACCTCAATACAGTTAAAGTTGGGCAAAAAAACATGGATTTAAACCAAAAAGCTCTTCTTGCAATGAAAAGAATCTTCTACGATTTGAAAAAAATCAATCCTATCCTTATTAATAGCGAAACTTATGGCTATATTATTAAAGGAGAAAATTCTGGAGAACCTAAACCAAGAAAAATAATAATTAGAAATACTCTTAGAAAGAGCATAGAAGATTACGAGCAATCTGGTAAAAAAAATTATCCAAGAGATGAATTAGAGTTTGTATTAGATTCTGACCAAGATGTGGAAGATATATACGCTATTACTTATTTTTTAAAGAACGATACATTAATTAGAGAGGTTAGAGATAAGAATAATAAAAAATCTTATGAAAAAGTATTAGAAGATGCTGTTTCTTTTGAAGTATATAATGATTCTATAGATGTTAAGCAAATATATATTAAATTTTCAACTAAAGAAGAAGATAAAGATAAAGACAAAGATAAAAACAAAGACAAGAACAAAGATAAAGATAAAAAAATAAAAATTGCAAGAACTGTTGATTTTGCCGTCAGACTTGAAACAGATTTTGTTTATGTTGACAAACAAATGGTAACGGAGCCTTACGAAAATATGGTGCCAGACATAAAATGAAATACTATTACAGAAAAAAAAGAGGGTTTATAGCCTTTGTTACTTTGTTTTTACTTGCTATTTTTGCTCTGATGGGTTTTGCATATTGGTTTAGCTCAAGAACATCAACCGATTTGCTTTTTATTGAAGCACAAAGATTTAAAGCTAGAAATTACGCTCAAGCAGGCATAGAAAGAGCTAGAATCTATATGTGTAACGTTTTACAACTTACTAAGAATTCAGATATGAGAACTAATTTTAATAAAAAAGACTTTGAAAAATCTTTTGAGGATGGTGGATACAGAGTTACTTCTATAAAACCTTTTTCAAAAGGAAATGTTTATTATTTGGATGTTCCACATAAAGTCAATGGAAAAGTTATTGGTCATTTCGATATGTGGGAAGTAACTTCCGAAGGCTATACGACAAAAACGAAATTTATTGTTGAAATAAAAACCATAATTAGAATTTATCGAGATAATATCGTTTACTAAAAATAGGAGGAAATTTATGAAACGAAGTTTTAATATTGTTCTTTTCACTATTTGTTTATCTGTTCTTTGTATAAATGAATTGAAAGCTCAAGTAAATGAATTTTCTGCAAAAGTAAACGGTGATATTTATAATCAAGTTCATGTTATAGATGATGTTGACAGTGATGGTAATAAAGATATGATTTTCGCTGCCACAGATGGAAAAATACATATTTTTTCATCTAAGGGCAAAGAAATAATTAGACCTCCTTATTGGCCAAAGCAGGTTGATGCTCCAATAACTGGTGGAATTGAAGTTACTGATCTTGATGGAAAAGGTCATATAAACATTTTAGCAACTACAATGGGAGGAACAACTTATTGCTTAAATTCAAAGGGTAAAGAACTTTGGAAAACAAAAAGCGTAGGTAAAGTCAATTGGACTTCTCCAAAAGTTGCTGATTTTGGGAAAACAGGCAAAAAAAATATTATTGTAAGTACCGAAGCTGGCTATGTTAATGTTTTTGATTCCAGCGGAACTCTGCTTCATACTGTAAAAATGAACAACCCTGTCACAGGAGATCCTTTTGTTTCTGATTTAGGTAGTGGTGATGATAAATATTTGATTGTTAAGGACAGTATGGGTAAAGTAGTTTTTATTGATGAAGGTGGAGCTGTAGTAAAACAACTACAAACAGAATCATCAAACAATTTTAATATATCTGATACAAATGGGGATGGTATTCCAGAAATTCTCACAACAATAGCTAAAACAGATGGTTCTGGAGAATTTAAAATGTGGGATTTAGATGGTAAATTGCTTTCAAATCTTCCACTTACAACAGATAGTGTACCTGCCCCACAGGTAGCAGACATAGACGGTGACGGAACAGATGATATTATTATTACCCAAAGCGATGGAAAGGTTATGGTTTGTGATAAAGATGGAAAGGTTAAAGAAGGTTGGCCTTATGTTAATGATGAAGCATATATTCATAGCAAACCAACAATAATTGATTTAGATGGAGATGGTTCTCCTGAAATAGTTTACTCTTCGATTATGGATGGGGGAGACGGTCTAGAAGCTGGTTGTGTTATAGCATTAGATAAAAATGGACAACCAGTAAAAGGTTTTCCAAGATATGTTGGAAAGATTTATGCTCCGCTTACTTTTGCAGATCTTGATGGAGATGGGAGTATGGAAATAATAGCAGCAGGTGGAGTTGGCTTGACTGGTCCACAGTTAAACGTAATAAGGACAGATACTAGACCTAAGTTTAAAATGGTTACTTTGAGACAGACAACCACTATCAAAAAATGATAATTCCAAATAAGCCTTTTTTGGCATCAAGGCAGTTAAAAAATAATATTTTTTTCAATTCAAGTCGTTGTTTTATTATTACTTCGGTAATTGTATTTTTCTTATTTTTTCTATATTCTCCTTTATATGCACAATCAGAAGAAGATGATATTGTTAATTTTTTAAGAGAAGGGGAAAACTGCTATAAAAAAGGGTTATTAAATGAAGCCGCACTAGAGTTTGAGAATGTTCTAATTGTCGATAAATCTAATTTTGATGCAAAAGTTTGGCTTGCTCAAATATATATAGACAAAAAAGATATTGTTAATGCTAGAAAACTTTTAAGAGAAGCTTCTATAAAAAATCCAAATAATCCAAGAGTAAAAAAGCTTTTTAAACTAATTGGTGAAAAAAATGAATTAGTAAAACAAGATTTAGTTGACCCTGTAATAGCAGAAACTATTGGTGGAATTGCTTCTGCTACTAAATCTCGAAAATATGGCTTAGTTATTCCTGAAAATAAAATAAACGAAGAAAACTTAGAAAAAAGACTTTTAATTACTAGCGATGAAATTTTCAAAGAACTTGAAAAAGAATGGGAAGAAAAAGAAAATACAAAGACCGAATCTAATTCAAGTTTAAAGAAACTTCCTAGCGATCAAAATAATCCTTTACAACCTGTATTTGATATTTACAACAACAAAGGATTGAATCAAGCTCTAGACAAATATTTCGAATTGCTGATTAGAGATCCATCATTGGCTTCAAATGATGACAAAGGGATTATATATGAAGGTAATAGAGTTTATTCATTAAGATTTGGCGAAAATCCAAACGATCTTGAAACTCGTTACTACTACGGTATTCTACAGTATATTAATGGTTATTATAGCGAATCTGAAGATATTTTAAAGCCTTTAAGAAGTAACCCTGGAAAATATGGTTCTATTCTTAGACCTTATTTTAGTGCTCTTAATAAATGGCAAGAAGAAGAAAAAATACGTCTTGCTGCAAAACTAGCTGAAGAAAAACAAAGAATAGCTAACGAAGCTTTAGAAAAAGCTAAAGCTGAAGCAAACAAAAATGATGTTTGGGCAAAAATAAAAGAAAGAGGGGAAGTTAATCAGAACAAAAACGGCGATTTAGCAGATAAAGGAGAAAAAAGTGCTGTTGATATTCACGAAGACGGTTATAAACTTTATAAAAAAGGCAGACTCGACGAAGCAATTGAAAAATTAAGTGAAGCCGTAAATAAAGATAGTGATAATGTTGTATACAATTATCATTTAGGACTAGCATGGATGGATAAAGGTCATTCTGGAAATATTGAAGCTTATGATAATGCACTTAGTTTTTATAAAAAAGTTGTAGCATTATCACCAAATAGCAAACTTGGCAAAGATGCAGAAGCAATGATTAAAGATTTAGAAACAGCTAAAGCTTCTTTGGGAGAATAAATCTTTTTTTTATTGACTAGATTCTTATTGCATAGTAATATTGCACAAACCATTTTTTGAGGCATTAAAGTTGAATATACTTGTTCTTGGTTCTGGAGCACGTGAACATTCATTTGTTCATGCATTAGCAAAGTCACCCACTGTTCATAAAATTTTTGCTTGTCCTGGAAACGTTGGTATGTCTGATACACCAATTTGTAAACGTATTCCAAGTAGATCTAATGCAGAACTAGTATCCTACTGTAAAGATAAAATTGATTTAGCTGTAGTAGGTTCTTCAAAATTTGTTGAAGAAGGAACAGTTGATGCCTTGGTTCTCGCTGGTATACCCGTCATAGGACCTGCAGAAGATGCAGGAAGAATAGAAACTAGCAAAGCTTTTTCTGCTAGTTTTATTGCTCGCCACAAAATTCCAGCACCTGTGACCAGTATTGTTGTTAATTCTTTTGAAGCAGAACAAGCCTTATTTAAAAATCCAAATTTAAGAGTAGTCAAATGCGATGGTTTTTCCAGAGGAAGCGGAGTTGCTGTTTGTGATTCATTAGAAGAAACACAGCAACAAATCCATTATTTCTTAGAAACTCATGGTGCACCTGTTATTCTTCAAGAAAAACTTGAAGGCATAGAATGTTCTTACACACTTTTAACAGATGGTCATCAATGGATTTCTTTCAGCTCATGCCGTGACTATAAACGAATACTTGAAAATGATGAAGGGGCTACAACTGGTGGAATGGGTGCTGTTAGCCCATCTCCAGATTTAACTCCTGAACTGGAAAAACAAATTATCGATACTGTAGTTCAACCTGTTGTCGATGGAATGAAAGAAGATAATCTTTTATACAAAGGTTTTTTATCTATACAATTAATGCTTACAAAAGATGGTCCAAAGGTATTAGAATTTAATGCTAGACTTGGAGACCCTGAAACTCAAAGCATTTTAACTAGATTTAGAGGGGATTTGGCAGGTATTTTAAAAGATTGTGCTATGGGCTGTTTAAATAACATTGGCTCAGAAGTTGCTTTTGGAAAATATTCAGCAGTTTCTGTGGTAATAGCAAGAGAAAACTATCCTGAAGATGAAAGCGATGAACCAATAATAACAGGAACAGAAAATATTGAAAACTCTGTGATATTTTATTCAAACTGTAGAAAAGCTGAAAATAGAGAGGGCTATTATTTTAAAAGTGGCAGATTAATTAGTGTTACTGCTATAGCCGAAACTTTAGAAGAAGCTAGAAAACTATGCTATTCAGATATTGAACGACTGCATCTTGAAAAAGTTCGCTATCGTAGAGATATTGGTGCATAAGTTATATTAAATCTTATCTCTTTCCTCATTTGTTTCTCCATTTTCTTTTGGAGTCCTAAAAAACTTTGCATAGGCAGCACTGATGTGTCCGCCAATGAGTATAATACAAGAAGATAAATATAGCCAAAGCATAAACGCAACAACAGTACCTAATGACCCATAAACAAGACTATAACTGTTAGGGCCTTGAGTGATATACCAAATAAATGCAGACTTGGCAATAAGAAGGCATATACCAGAAAAAGAACTTGCTACTATAGCTTCACGCCAAAAAACTTTGCAATTCGGAATATATTTATAAAAAAGAATTAACAAAATAAAAATAGTTATTACAGGCATAAACTGAATAACTAAATGCTGAAATCTATTCGCTCTAACAATAAATGTTGTAAAAAATCCAGGGAAAAGTCTTGGTACTGCATCTATAATTGCCGTAGCAACCATTACAATAACAAGAAATATTATTATTACGCTAATTGTGAGTAATCCGATAAATCTGTCAACTAAAAAATGACGGCTATTAGCCGTAGTCCATGCCATATTTATGTTTTGGGCAAATCCAGCAAAAACAAGAGTTGCAGACCAAAGCAAAACAATTGTTCCAACATAACCAACTGTTTCACTAGCTTTTATTAAATGCTGAATATTGGCCATTATTATTTGCTCAGAAGCAGGCATATAATCCCTTGCTAATTGTATTATCTGATTTTGAACTTCAACACTTTGTATAAAAGCAGAATTAAGTGCAATCAATAACAAAATTAAAGGAAAAAAAGAAAGAATAGCATAATAAGCTATTGCGGCTGCGGCTTCTGTAACCTTAGTTGCCACAACCCTATCAACTATATGAAGAATAAATTCATAAAAATGTTGAAGCAACTCTTTTAGATTTTTAGAAAGTTTGGAGTTTATAACCATATTTAAGAATTTCTTTAAGTTTTTTGTTAAAGATTTCTTCTACAACAAAAGATGTATATGTTTTTGGAGTAAAATCATCTGTTTTATTATCAAGAGTGTCTTCATCTGATTCAGAATTATTATCTGAATGTTCGTAATCGTCTAAAACTTCTTGTATTTTTGCTTCTACTTCATCTACAGGTTCGGTTTCTATTTCAGAATCGCTCTGTTCTTTGGTTTCTTCTTTTGGTTCATCAGGAAGATTGTAGAATTTCTTCTCTAGCTTTTTACGTCCTTCAACATCATCTGGAGCAAGCTTTGCTACTAGTTTAGCAAATTCTTTATCTTTTTTTTCTTTTTCAGCTAATTTTTTAGCTTCTTCAAGATAATCTAAACAGTCATAATAATCTCTACTACCAACCATATCCATTTTTTGATTATTATAACCATTAGCTATAACCGTAGCTTGGAGAAGCAAATCAGTTTTGTCTATTTCTAAATTATGATGTTTGGATATTGCCTGATATAAATATTCTGGCAATTTTATAGCCTGTGCCATAAGAAGTCCAGCTTCTTGATGGTTTATACCCAAATAAAGATTTTCTGCTTCACAAGTACTTACTTTTCGAGACTTAGCGTGACTTCTAGCCTGTTCATAAGCTTTAGGAGCATATTGAGCTAAAACAAGTGCCCCTAAATCATGCATAAGAGCTGCTGATCTCATTCTCCAAAAAATATGAGGATTAACCGTATCAAATAATTTTCCAAGCTCACCTGCCAAAACAGATGTTCTGCGTAAGTGACAAAGCCTATCAACCTGATTTCTGAAAATCCTCGTCAGACTAGAAAAAGCTTCTTCTATAAGCATTTGTCTGACTCCTTCAACTCCTACAAAAGAAACAGCTCTTGCTAAATTTGGGAAAGGATTGTCTTTTGCTCTTTCCATTGTATTGCATATTGCTAATATTTTTTCGCTTAATTCTGGACTTCTAGATAATTCTTTAACTAAATCTTGAAATCCCATTTCAGCATCTTTCAATATTTGCAAATACTCAAATGTTGGCTTTTTAAACTCTGGATTTGAAGCTATTTTTTTTACTATTTCTTCAACACCTTTTTTATTTTTCAAACGCAAAAGAGCACATTCTTCTTTTGGCAATACAGGAATTGGATCTAAGTCAAATTCTATTTGTGTAGCAGTATCCTCTGCTATAACTATTAATCTTTCAGGATGAGGTAATTTTTTAAAAAAATCTCTTGAACTTTCTCTTAAAATACTTGGGTCTTGTAAATTCAATAAGACAAGAGGAAATTTATCCATTAGTGTTGGCAAAGAAACCAAGCTTTTATGACCTAGTTTTATTTCTTCCTTTACTATAACTTCAGGAATTTTATTTTGGTACATCTTCATTTCAAAAGGGATTTCTTTTTTGTTCTCTTCTGCCATACGAAAAGCCTCTTAAAAATTCAATTATACATAAATCTTAAATCCATATTCACAATCTTGATTATCATTAGTAATCAATTCTGGAACAACATCTATTAAATCCCTCTGAAGTAAAAATGTCAAATCATTAGCAAGTCCTATTTCTATTACATTTTTTCCTGCACCAGACATTTCTAATAATTTTTTATCGTCTCTGTAATAACCAAAAATTCCTAAAGCTGCTTGTGCCCCATCACCAAGTGTAAACTCCATATCAGGCGAAATTAAAGAAACTAGACGAGATACAAGATAACCAGCACAATAAGCATCATCTATAGCAAACTTTTCTTCTCTACCAGCACAAACAAATACTATATCTTTCTTTTGAGTAGTTGCATAATTATACGCTTTTTGAGTAACAGCACCCGCATTAAGGAAACAGCCCAAATAAACTTTAGGAGCAACTAAAACATCAGCTATAGCTCTAGTTCCGTTACTAGAAGTAAATATTATTGTCTTTCCTTTCAAATCAGACTTGTAATATTCGTCTGGGCTATTTCCAAAATCAAAACCTTCTGGAGGCAAGCCTTTTCGTTCGCCACAAAGCAAAGGATGAACAGATAATTGCGAAGCTATCTTGCTAGTTTTCATTATTGTAGTAGTAAGAATAAGACTAGCAGGTCTTTTAGAAGCTATAACTGTAAGACTTGATGTAGCTCTTATTACATCTATAACAATGCAAACTTTACTATCTATTGCTTGAACTTCAGAAGGTGTGAAAGCCACATCAATCAGCATTTGTTTCTCCTTTAAAAGAACGATAAGCTGGAGACACATTATGAGCTTTAAAATAGTTTTCTATACGACCATAATATTCATTATTAGTTCTCTGATTCAAAATGAAATCAAATGTTCCAACTGAACGGCAAACCTGTATAAAGTCGCTCAAAAAAGTGAATACTGCATTAGCATTAGCTTCTTTAGCTATTCTATAGGCATTTTGAGCATCTATAAGGTCTAATATATTAATAGCTCCTCTTGAATAAGCATTTCTTACTGCTTCAAGAGCTTTAGCGGCAAACTCAACTCTTTGTTTCGACATCTTTATTGAAATGAAAGAAGTCTTTGCATTTTCTAAAGCTACTCTTGTTTGCAACTCATGTTTTTGCATCAAATCGTCCCGTCTAGTTCTCAAAGAATCTAGCATCTTATCAGCCTCTCTTAAAGCTGCTCCAGTAAGAGCTCCATCAAATAATGGGAAAGTAAGACTCAAAGCAACAGACCAATCGTTATCATCTGGAAATTTGAACATTGAACTTAAAGGCAAATTTACATCTCTGATTCCTGGAACATTTGGATGTAACTGTGAAAGAGGCAAATTTACATCGTTAATAGTAGGTTTGCGTTTGCCTTCACCAGCCTTCTCAAAAGTCCTGTCTATGTTTGCAGATAAATCTAAAGTTGGTCTAAATTGTCTTCTTCTTCTATGAGCTCTTCTCATTCTTGCTGTTGCTTCTAAGTTTTTATTAACAGCACTGATTTCTGGCGAAAAAGCAAAAGAATCTTCAACTAAGAAATTGCTAAAACAATCAAAACTCTGGATATTATCTATATATGGAGCTATTCTGTCGTAATCGAAGAAGAAAATATTAGAGAAAATATCTTCCTCCAATGTATTAAAAGGTTCGTCCTGTCTGTTAGACAGTGCTTCATTCAAAGCTAGTTCTGATTTTCTCTTTGTTGCATCTGCCTCAATAACAGATTGTCTTGCAGTTGCCATCTGAATTTCCCAACGATAAACTTCTGCTGGAGCAGCAGTTCCAACATTTTCACGTTGTCTCGCTAGTTCAAGATTGGCTCTAGTAACAGCTAAGTTATCTTCTTGAATATTTTTCAATGTTTTAGCTTTTAAAACATTTAAATAAGAAACCGCGGCTTTTTGAATAATATCAAGCATTAAACCACGTTCTTCATCTTTTTTAGCTGCCAAAAAGAATTTTTGAACATCTATATTCGCTTTTGCATCTTCGCTAACAATCAAATATCTAAGATTGGTTCCCAAATGAGTTGCGTGTTCAGAGGGTGTAAATATTGATCGTGCTCTGTCGTCATCTATTTCAACCTGTCTGAAATAGATGTTGCCTCTAGGAATTAGTGCTGCTCTAGCTTTATCTATAGCATGAATATTGGCTTCTATTTCTAATCTTTTGGCTATTTTTGAAAGATTCTTAACAAGAGCAGTTTCTATTGCCTGAGTGATCGAAATCTTTCTTGCGACCTGTTCTTCTTCGTTTACTATGTCTGCAGTTGTCATAGCACTAAAATTAGGATAAACCCCTATTTTGCGACAGGTTTCCATATTTATAGCAAGTCTATGATTTGGCGTAAATGCGGTTTGAAAAGTCGATGGATTTTCACCGTAGAGAATTCTTGAAAGATTATTAGCAATACGCCTTGAAAGTTTCTGCGTGTCTACATCATTAGCGATAGTGCATAAAACCCCACATTTAAGTAGGTCTTTACCTAACATTGCCATTGTAGGAATTTTTAATTCATTAATTCTAGCAACCAACATACATTGATGTTCATCTGGCAAATCTGGTAGTGGAGCAACATATACAGCTTCAGCACCTTTTAATTTATCAGCTATTTCACTAGCTTTAACATTTGAAGGTAATATTTCTAGAACAACATCTGTCTTTTGAGTCTGTTTTTTAAGGTTATCAGCAAGTTGCGGTATACCTTTAAGCATATATGGACTCATCAATAAATGTAACTTTTTAAAAGTTTTTATTTCTTGATATTTTTCAATATGCTGTCCTATATCAAGACCTAAATCTATATAAGAAAGGTTATTGTAACCACTAGTGCCATTTTTATGTTTTAGCTTTTGCATTGTAGCATTATAAATGTGAGCAGCAATAACTGGTTTAGAATACGAATCTAATGTAGATATCAAATGTGAAGCAACTGGACCTATAGCAAGAATAGCATCAACATTTTTATTGTTCATAAGTTGATTTATTCCAGTTTTTATTTTGTTTGTATCAAATTTCCCTGCAACCCTATTTTCTTTAGGGAAGATAATTTTATCTTCTTTTATCAATGTATTTGGAAGTTCGTCTTCTATACTCTGAACCAAAGATAGAGTGTGTTCTGACGGACCATCAAAAACAATACCAACATTAAGGTTTTTACTGTAAGCAGAATGGCTAATTCCCAAAACCATAAAGAATATAGCTGTTAATCTAAAACTACGAGATAATTTCATTTTATTTACCTAAAATATTATTTTGCAGTGATTCTATCATAACTATAATAAAAGTCAAATATTGTTATTTTATTAATCAAGGCAAACAAATATTTATTTGACACATTTTTTTACGAAGTATATTATAAAAAACAAAGTTTAAACAGTATCAATATGCTAACCATATATCAAAAAATACAAAAAATAGAATCATTACAGACTGAAGCCGACAATGAAACAAAAGCTTTTAAAAATAGATACAAAATAGATTGTTTAGAATTTTGTTCTAAATGCTGTAGATATGAAGATATAAATGCAACCACTTTGGAATTTTTACCTTTGGCATGGCATTTCTATAAAACTGGACAATTAGAAGAAATTCATAACAAAATCTCTAATTACAATGAACCCCAATGTATTTTCTCTATTTTGGAAAAAGGCAAATGGGGCTGTTCTGTTTATCCTAGTCGAGGCTTGATTTGTCGTCTTTTTGGTTTTGCTTCTGTTGAAAACAAATATGGAAAACCTGTTTTTGCTGTTTGCCATAGTTTAAAAGTAGCAAAACCTAATGAAATTTCTACTATTTGTGAAAAAATAGAAAAAGGTGGGAAAACTCCAGTTATATCTGATTTTTATAGAAAACTAGCAATGATAGATTTAAAGTTAGGTGAAGAGCTTCTCCCCATAAATCAAGCAATAAAATCAGCTTGCGAGATTATATTTATGCATACAGCATATAGGTGAGAGATGAGAGATGAATAGCGAAAGTTTTTGCTAGGAGAAACTTCATATTGTTTGATAAAGTTTTTACGACTAACCTCTAGATTGCCACGCAGTCTACGACTGCTCGCAGAGGCTGTGCTAAAACTAGAAAATTTAATAAAAAATAATGTATGGAGTAATGTCCTTGCCCCCTTTCGTAAAGGGGGAGGTCATTCGTAAGAATGACAGGGGGATTTTTAATAATTAGCAATGAGTAATTAATTAAAAACCCCTCTGTCAGCTAACGCTGACTTCTCCCCTTAAAAAGGGGAGCAATTTATGGTTTATTTTATCTAAAATGTAACTAATTGATTAACTTCTACAGCAATGACGGAATTATTATAAGGAGAGAATTGAGAGTTGAGAGTTGAGAGAGGAGGGAGAGAAAAACCAAAAAGTAATGTGTAATTTATGCACAGTATCAAAAGTGCTATTTTTGCACTATGTACATTTTTTTAATCACAAAACATAATATTTTTGTAAAGTTAATTTTATTAAATCTTGACTATTTAATTGAATGTACTATATTTAATTGTGGCATATTTCTTGCGAACAAAATTCAAATAATTCTTTAGTAGGAGAAAAAAATGATTTCAGAATTACTTCAGGATAATTTCATCGATTTACAACTTGATGTTCCTGATAAAGCCACAGCAATAAACAAACTTTCTGGAATGCTCTCTAGTTCTGGCAAGGTCAGCGATTTAAATAATTTTGTTAGTGCGGTATTAGAAAGAGAAAAACTTGGAAGTACCGCTATAGGTGCTGGTATAGCAATTCCTCACGCTCGTGCAAATACAGTTAATGAAGTTTCAATAGCTTTTGCTCGTTCTTCACATGGAATAGATTTTAATTCTGTGGATGGTGATCCTGTAAATCTAATTTTTTTACTTGCTGCCCCTGTTGAATCAGGAAGTCTATATCTTAAACTTCTAGCAAGAATATCAAGACTTCTACGTTATCAAGACCTTATAGATGATTTAAAAAAAGCGACGACAAAAGAAGAAGTTATAAAAATTATCGCTTCAAAAGAATAAGCTATTTAAAATGTCTAATAATCGACAAAATGATTTGTCTTTCCATATAAGAATACCTGCTAACAAGATTTTTACAAAAAATGTTTTACTTACGTTAGATGGTATATGTGATCATTTTAGTTTTACTGAGTCTTCACGTGATAGGATAAAGAAAGCATTAGAAACGGCTCTAATTATTTCCGTCGAAAATTTTTATAAAAATGAAAAAGGGGTATTTGATTTACAGTTTCATATTTATAAAAATAAGCTTATGATTTCTATAGAAGATTATATACTAAACAGTGCAGATAAATATAAGAATATAGAGTCAAACAACAAAGAAGTGATTAGCATACTTAAAAATATTGAAGAACTAGTAGATGGTATGTCTTTTTCCTCTAAAAAAGGATGCAACGCTTGTTATTCAATATCTTTTGATGTTTCATTTATTTCTGATAATATATAAACTTCCCTCTTGAACTCTTTTTGCTCTTGTAATAAGCTAATAACATACAGAAAAAAACCAAAAAAAGAAAGTAGCTTAAAATGGAAGCAAAACCAAAGATTTCAAGTCGTTTGATTCTTATAGTTATAATAATTTTTGTATTATTAGCTTTTGGAATCTATTTCTTAATATCTTCTGAAGAGCTTACAAAATTCGCTATTGAAACAGCAATAAAAAAATATTTTTACGCTGAAAACCTAAGTATTAAATTAGATAATTTAAGAGGAAATCTTCTTCAAGGGATTAAAATCAACAGAATCAATATTAAACATAGAAAGCCTAATTTAGATGTTATAATCAATAATTTTTCCTTAGACCTTTTATATGAACAGCTTCTAAATAAAGGATTAATCGAACTAACCTCAAATATAGAAAGCCTTGATTATTATGGAAGCTTGAAGATTTCACCAAATATCGCTTCTATCCCTCCTTTCATAGGCTATGAATGTTTCGCTGCTTTACCAAGTAATATTAAAATAAATAGAATTGATGTTAATAACATAAGAATTATTCCTTTCGATGATAAAAATCTTGAAATTCATTCTGACTCAATAAACTTTAAAAGCACAGATAAAGCTAATCTCGATGTAGTTACTACTTTTTCAGCTAAGTGGAAAGACAAACTTCTAGCAAAATCATCTTTTAAAGGCATTTTAGAACCTAGAAAGGACAAAATCAATGGTCGTATAGATATTGATTTGGCAAAACAATTTGTTTCTTCTGAACTATCATTAGGTTTTGGGAAAAAAGGAATAGAAATTAGTGGTTATATAGCATCTGATACACAAATTGATTTTATGCCACTATCACAGTGGCTTGGCTATTTATGGCAATTAGAATATCCTTATTCTATAAATGGAAAAATTCATTGCAATGGCTCTTGGTTCTATAACCAAGATATAGGATTTTTAGGTAATTTAAATGGAAAATATGAAAAAATAGAAATATCTTTTATGGGATTATTCCTCTGTTTTCTTGAATTAAACGGTGATTGGAAATACTTTGATGGAAATCTTAATTTAACAGATACAGGAAGTAAATTATTCGGCTTTCCTGCAAAATTAGATGGAAAAATAGATTCACTAAACAGTCCTTCAAACAGCAAATATAATATTTCTTTTATTTCTAATTCTATACCATTATACGAATTAACTTCTTCATTACCTTGGATGCTTAAATATTCTAAAGGAATTCCAGAATTAGACGGCATCGCTACTCTTTCAGCTTCTTTATCTGGTAACAAACCTATTTTTAGTACAGAAATCAATTTAGATGATCTTTCACTACATTCAAAAGGGAAAAACGCTACAAAGATAAAAGGCAATATTATATATGATATAAATGAAACAAATAACAGTATGATAAAAGCTGATTTTTTAGCGAATACCGAAACAGGATTGCCAGAGTTTTTTAGGCACTTTTCAAAAAGATTTTACGAAACTGAGAATAAAAAAAATAGCTCTTCTTTATATAAATACTCTATTAATGGTAATTTTAATGATTCTGTCAAACTAAATGGTCTTTTATCTTTTGAAAATGGAAACAAGTATGAAACTACTGGTGAGTTAGTAGACGAAAAATTCAATATTAAATTAATAATTAATGAAAATCGGATCTACAATATTATCAATGCAGATCCGATTGATTTACTTCTAATGCGTTAAATAAACTTCAATTAGCTATTAAGTTTACGAACCTTTGTTTCAACTTCGTTTAAATTGACACCTTGATTCTGTAAAAATGATTCAAACCATTGAGTATTAACACCGTAAGATTTCAATTCGTTCTTGTATTCAATAATAAGCTGTTCTAATTCAATCATATCAGCAACACGAAGCTTTGTAGAATTTGTATTCTGCATTTGCTTGAGATTGTTTAAAGCATTATTAATGGCACTAGCAAATTCATATCTTGTCACACTATCTGTGAAAGTGAATGGATAACTACTTAGAATTCCTTTGTTAGTTATATGTTTCATTGATTTGAAAGACCAATGCTTTGATGGAACATAAGAAAAAGAAGTAGTAGAAGTATTTGAATTACTTGCTTTTTGATTCAAAGCAGCACTTTGACTTGGAGTCATTTTTACTTTACTATCTACAAGAGGTATATAGAAAGCAGCATCTGCTTCAGCGGTTTTTGCTACAGTTGGAACATACTGATTTCTTGTATCTGCGGTAGTAGAGAAAGTCCAAGAAAATCTTTGAGCAAGAGATTCACCAGATTTACTTAAAATCTTGTCACTAACTATTACTTTATGTTCAGTTCTAGCTTCAAGAGGTCTAGTTGGCTCAAAAATAGCTCGATTATTTCTTCTATCATAAGTAACTTTTCCATCAACTCTTGTTTGGTTAGCAAAAACTGAAATATTTATATTGTTTACTGTTTTTGGGTCGCAAGGTTCAGAAAAATGTACTGCAATCTTTGATTTTCTTGATATATTATCTGAATTTAATCCTGGATATATTGAAGATACTTTAAAAGAGCTAAGAGACTTAACTTCATCTTTTACAGAAGTTCTAACAGTCTTATCTGCACCATAATATAGTTTGTTACTATTTTCTGAATTAGCATAAGAATTGCTTTGAATCTGATTATAAGCATTATTTTGATTATAATTTTCTGCGACTAAGTTATTGGAATTAGCTATTTTATTGTTATTGTCAAAACTTTCTAACTCTTGTGCATCACGCAAAGGTGAAGCTTTTGCAGTATAATTTTGAGTTGGAGTATTCGGCATAGATGGCATTGCAGGGGTAGCTGCTGAAGTAATAGTAGCAAACATTGAATTTATACCACTCTTTATTGGTCTGCCATATAAGTCTGTTATTCCTTGTGTAACAATAACTCTATAATTCTTTTCTGCATCAAGTAAACCTATTGGTGTTAGAGTCGCTTGTTTGTGCCCTTTAAAATAATGTATTTTTGCAGGAACAGGACCAAAATCATCTTCCAATCTAAATGTAAATTCGTTCAAAGTTTCAGCTTTAATTTCATCACTAAAAGCAATAGTTACAGGCTGTGTAAGATTAGAGATTTTTGCTCCATTTTGTGGGGCTAAACCTGTCAACTGAACTTGTTCTGCAACTGGAGCTCTATTTTGTTGTAACTCAGCCTGTGCCCTAGCAACTTGAAGCTGATTTGAAGCATAATTGCTCATATTTGGAGTAAACATAGCGTTTGATTGATTTGCAAAAGGATTTTCAATATTACTTTGCATTGTCTGAGTTGGTTGGTTATAATTCATTCCACTAGACTGCATAGCGTATTGTTGATTTTGCACATTTCTCTGCTGAACATTTTGATAATTCTGTTGCATTGGAACATAATTTTGATTGACACTCTGTTGAACTGGCTGATAATAGTTCTGTTGCTGATTCATTTGCATTTGATTATTTGCTACAGCAACATTATTAGCAGGTCTTTCTTCTAATTCATATTGGCTAATACCAGCTTCATTATTGTCAGACACTTTAAATGGAATTAGAGTTTTCTTTGCTAGTTTTTTTCCTGATGTAGAAGCAATAGATTTTTCAATTGTTATAGCATAAGAAGCATTGGCTTTCATTGCATTGCGAGGGCTTACCGTAACTGTTTTTAAATCTTTTGATAGCCTGTAATCTATTCCGACAGGTCTATTGTTTTCATAAAGTTGTATTGGAGCTGACTTCAAAGATGCCACATCTAGTGCTTCAGAAAAACTTACTTCCATTGGAGCATCAGAACGTATTGTTCCTACACCCATACTAGCATTAGTTAATACTAGATTTTTCTGATTTGCCAATTGGTTGGTGTTTGAAGAAGTATTAGCGTTAGAAAGATTTGTAGTATTTGCAGAAGCTTCTCCTCTTCCAGCAGTCTGAAAACTCCATACTTTTTCTGAAGTTCGTCCTAGACCATCATAAAAAGAAACTTGAGCAGTATAGGTTTCGCCTTGTGCTAATGGCTGATTCGCCTTAAACATTACTTGATGGGCAGCAGGATTATAAAATAATTCTCCATTAATAGGTTCTGTTCCATTAAATAGATTAAAACTTACATTTTGATAAAATGATTGATTTAAAGCTCCACCAAATTCAACAGTTAAGGGTGTATCTGGCGAAATATTAACAGCCATATTTTCTGGAAAATGATTGATTACGTTAATTGCTGTTGTTTCTGTAATATAATTACCGTTACTTATTGCTGCATTTACTGGCGAACTGTTGTAAAGTGTGGCTATTAATGCACAAAGAATAGCCATTCTAGTCCAACGTTTCATAGTTAACCTCCTAAAGCATATACTCTTCACTTACTAATCGGCTAACTAAAATAATAAATTTAAAACTATTATTAAAAAATTATGAACAAAACATTAAACGTAGATTGGCGTGAATGTCTCTAACATAACTCTGTGAGCTCTTCTCTACACACCGAGCCCTGATAAATAATTTTTCACCTATTGAAT
>CAJOQX010000149.1 GCA_905236865.1 Candidatus Rifleibacteriota bacterium | reverse complement strand
ACTCTTTATCTGTCATATCTCTTGCCGAAATAACCCTAATTTTATTATTTCTTAATACAAATGCTATAAACAAATATCTTTCTTGATCAGTTTTACCAAGGCAATACATTCTTTTTTCAGATTCAGAATGTTTTACATCAGGAAATATTAAGAGCGGAATATTGAAGAACACAGATTCAGCTTCAACTTGAGAAACATGGTGTTTTTCCCAGTTTTTAGTTGAATTTCCTGAATCCCAATCAAATTCTGTAGCATTTATATAAATTTTATTAATCACACCTAAAGTATATTGTTATAATATACAAAAGTCAATATTCCATTTCTCTGATAATTAGTGTCAGCTCAATAGATATTATAATTCTGATAAATAAAGCATTATATAAGAAAATATTATAAAATTAGTGCAAGGCAAAAATCTCTAAAATGGCTTAATTTCGTTTATAAGTTTTGCACTTTTAGGTGTCCGATAAGGACACAACTTTATTAACCTAGGGCGTTAAAAACGCCATAGGTATAGAATCTCAAAGACCAGCTCTCCCCTCTTTTGAGGCTGTCTAAAAACTAGGTTTCGACTCCATAATTAGATTTTTCTAATTAATTTAAAATCCCCCTTACCGACTGCCTTTGGCAGTCAGCCCCTTCAGTCTCGCTTTCGCTCAACAGCTCCCCCACCATTCGTGGGGGAGCATCGCCTTTACAAAAGGGGGCGAGGACATTACTCCACACAATGAATTTTTAACAAATTCTTAGTTTTTAGACAGCCTATATTTCATAGGGGGCTGGGGAGTTACCACCTACCACTCATCACCAATCACCAACCACTTACCACGCCTCTAATTGCTCTATCGCTCTTGCCTGATTTTAGGTTATGATTGTTGTGATTGGTTTTATAGGTGTTATTGTTTAGCTTATGCTTTGAAAACTATCGAAAACCTTAAATTTTATATAGCTTGATTATCTTCGCCTGAGCAATCACCCCAACCACACCACACACCAATAAAACCTAAAAACTAACCCCTTCTCCCTTCTCCCTTTTCCCTATACCCTAATCCCTAGTAAAAAGGCTTTGCCTTTTTACTACCAAGCTCCGCTTGGCTTTTTCCTTATTAATTTGCTTAAACCAAGTTTTTACGCATTGGGCTTTTAAATAGTCGGTTAAAACTTTCAGATTCTGTTCTCTATCCCAGGCTTCTAATGCGTCATAATAGTCTTTTTTGTCTTCTTCGTGAATAATTATAGGAGGATGATTGTTAATAACCAATAAATAATTCATGACTATACGACCTGTTCGACCGTTCCCATCTGCAAAAGGATGAATGTTTTCAAATTTTGCATGAAAATAGGCTGCTGCTGTTAATACTTTATCTTCAGGGATTTCCTGTAATTCCTCTATTAATTCATTCATCTCTGCTGAAACATCCTCTGGAGAAGCTCCAACCTCTTCTCGCCCTGTAACATAATCGTGACGCTTATATTCTCCTGCTCTTTCCCCAAGACTGAATCTTCTAGTATCATAAGTATTCTGAGTTAATTTGTAATGAAAATCTTTTATTAAAGTCTCATCAAGATTTCTTTTTTCGTTAAAAGCAGTAAAAAATAGTTCACTAGCTTCTTTTGCGTTTCTAATTTCAAAAAGAGTTCTTAAGTCGCCAGTATATGAAGTAACTCCATCATGTTCAAATATTTCTCTAGTATCATTAAATGTAATGTTGGGGTTTTCAATTTTTCCAGAGTGATATGCAAAAGCTATACTATGCCCATTTAATGCCTCCGCTAATTCAGCATCGTTAGTTATGTTTTTCTTTTGCCATAAAGATAGAGCTAATTCATAATCATTCATAATTTTTCCGTTTTTTACTTATTTTGTGTGAATTAAGTATAACAAAAAAATACTAAATTTTGAAATTAATTTCGGGGAGCATATTCGGCTCGTAATGACGTATTGCTTCAACAATGATTAATAATGAAAAAGCTTAAGTTTTCTTTTGATTTAAAACAACGACTTGACCATTTTATTATTTTAGAAGATAATAACGAACTAAAAAAAAAATTAAAACCATATTAATCACGGAGGCGTTCTTGTGAAACGTATCTTCAATTCAATAGTATCAACT
This sequence comes from Candidatus Rifleibacteriota bacterium, assembly GCA_905236865.1. GTDB lineage: Bacteria > Muiribacteriota > Ozemobacteria > Ozemobacterales > Ozemobacteraceae > RUG334. The sequence goes on along the minus strand of CAJOQX010000149.1, from coordinate 612 downwards.
GTATTAGTGTTATCTATATCCTTGACTTTGCCACAAACAAGCTTTGCCCGAGAAGTCAAAAAAGAACAAACCTATCTTGAAAAAATCGGTTTGTTTGAAAAATCAGATGCTCTTTCTCTATGGAATAATAATTCTAAAGCTAAAAAAGAACTAACAGCATTTGTAAAAGCTGTAACAAATAAGACCAATAAAGACTTTATTCCAATAAAAGACCGTATAGCAGTATTTGATTTTGATGGAACACTATTCTGCGAAACAGATCCAAACTACTTTGATTATATGCTGTTAGAATACCGTGTATTAAAAGATCCAAAATACAAAAGCAAAGCCTCAGTATTTGAGCGTAAAGTTGCCAATATGATAAAAATACAGAACGAAACAGGGAAAAACTTCAATAATCTGCCTGTAGATCATGGAAAAGCTGTCGCTTCTGCTTTTTCAGGAATGACAATAAGTGAATTTAACGCTTATATTCAGGAATTCAAAAAACAAGCCATGCCTAGCTATAGCGGAATGTTACGTGGAGAAGGCTTCTACCTGCCAATGATTCAGGTTGTTGAATACCTACAAGCTAACAATTTTACCGTTTATATCGTTAGTGGAACAGATCGT
>CAJOQX010000148.1 GCA_905236865.1 Candidatus Rifleibacteriota bacterium | reverse complement strand
GAGAGATAAGAAAAGCCTACTTATTTATCATAATAAGTATAGCATAAGGGCTTTAGCCCTGAAAGCTATACGTTTATGACAATGGGTAGGCTACAAACAAATAAACACTGATTTTTCATCAAATTACGAGTTTTAGCACAGCTTTTCTCAATGACGAATCCAGAAACACAAATTTTCGTTGTTTCATTGCCGTATTAATAATATATTTAGCCAATAGAAAATATAAAAATAATTAAAATATTGCATTAACCTAATTTATTTGGTAAATTCTTTAAGGTTTTGGTATTCTAGTGTAGTTTAAAATACACTATGAAAATAGGAGATTCCATAATGGAACAAATAGATAAATTAGCAAAGGAAGTAATGTTAAAGATGAAGACTGACACTACAAAAACTGCTCTCACTGCAAAAGAATTGGCTAGATACATAGATCACACTCTATTGAAGCCAGAAGCAACTCCAGATCAGATTACAAAACTCTGTAATGAAGCAAAAGAATATAGTTTTGCTTCTGTTTGTGTTAATCCTGTAAATGTTGCTCTAGCAGCTAAACTTTTAGAAGGTAGTATTGTTAAAGTTTGTACAGTAATAGGTTTCCCACTGGGGGCAAATACTTCATTTATAAAAGCTGCTGAAACTCGTGATGCAATAGCTAATGGTGCTGACGAAGTTGATATGGTTATCAATGTTGGTGCTTTAAAGGCCAAGAACTATGATGTAGTAGAAAAAGATATTGCTGCTGTAGTCGAAGCTGCTAATGGTACATTAGTAAAAGTAATTATAGAAACTTGCTTACTCACTGATGAAGAAAAGACTAAAGTTTGTGAAATAGCTAAAAAAGCTGGAGCAGATTTTGTTAAAACTTCTACTGGATTCAACAAAAGTGGTGCAACTGCAGAAGATATTGCTTTAATGCGTAAAGCTGTTGGTCCTAATATGGGAGTTAAAGCTAGTGGCGGAGTTCGTGATACAGATGCCGCTCTTGCAATGATTAAAAACGGTGCTACAAGAATAGGTGCCAGTGCATCAATAGCAATTATAGAAGGCTTGAAATAAAGTTTTATTCTAAAAAATGAAAAACCGAGGTATTGTAAAGTATCTCGGTTTTTCATTTTAGAAAGCTATTTTTGAGATTATTCCCAAATTCCAGCTTCCTTAATCATGATACAAAGAACCATAATTGTTGAAGCCCAGAAGAAAAGCATAATAAACCTCTTTTGGCAAATTATGCTTTTCTATCGGAACTAATTTTTTTTTACTTAACGATTATCGTAAAAAGTTTATTTTATAAAGTTATAAAAAAACTAAAAAATTGTTTTTTTACCTCTCCTCTCTCATCTCTCATATTACTTGCTCATTATAAGATAGAGTGATAGAATAGATGCAATAATCTCGGAGGAAAAATAATGCGAATAGTAGTTGCTGGTGGAGCTGGCTTTATAGGCTCACATCTTACAGAAGAACTTTTAAAGCAAGGTCATAATGTAGTAGTTATAGATAATTTCATCACAGGTTCAAGAAAAAATTTAGAACATTTAAAGACTGATAAACTTTTTGTTATAGAACATGACATAACACAGCCAATTTACTTAGGAGAAAAAGTTGACAGAATTTATCATCTTGCTTCTCCTGCAAGTCCAATTGATTATCAGAAGCACCCAATTCAGACTTTAAAAGTTGGTGCTCTTGGAACACATAATTTGCTTGGGATGGCTATGACACATGGAGCAAGAATACTTCTTTCTTCAACCTCTGAAGTTTACGGTGACCCAGAAGTTCACCCACAAACAGAAGACTATTGGGGTCATGTTAATCCTGTTGGTCCAAGAAGTTGTTATGATGAATCTAAGCGTTTTGCAGAAGCTATAGTTGTAGCTTATCGTGATTATCACCACGTTGACACTAGAATTATTCGCATATTCAATACTTACGGTCCACGAATGAGACTTAATGATGGTCGTGTTGTTCCTGAATTTATTTCACAAGTTTTGAAAGGCAAAAACATAACTATTTACGGTGACGGAACTCAGACACGTAGCTTCTGTTATGTTTCAGATTTGGTTCGTGGAATGATTGGTGTAATGGAAAACAATTATAAAGATCCTATCAATCTTGGCAATCCTGCCGAAATTACTATTAACGAATTTGCAGAACGTATAATAAAAGTTTCTGGTATAAAAGTAGATAAAATAAATTTGCCTCTTCCTAAAGATGACCCAAAACGTAGAAAACCAGATATTACAAGAGCAAAAGAAATTATCAAATGGGAACCAACAGTAACTTTAGAAGAAGGATTGAAAAATACTATAGAATGGGCTAAAGAAAATGTCTGATATTGAATGTTTAGATTATAGAATAGATAAAATATTAATTACAGAAGAACAGATTAAAAATAGAATTAAAGAACTTGGTAAGCAAATTACTAAAGATTTTAAAGGGAAAGAACTAACGATAGTTTCAATATTGAGAGGGTCTTTCCTCTTTACTGCTGATTTGTGCAGATATATTGATTTGGATCAGAAGTTAGACTTTATGTCTGTTTCAAGCTATGGTAATGAAACAAAAAGTTCTGGAATTGTAAAAGTAGAAAAAGACCTTGCAGAAAGCATTACTGGCAGAAATGTTCTAATTATCGAAGATATAATCGATACTGGTCTTACTCTTTCTCATGTTCTCAAGCTTCTAAAAACTAGAGAACCAGCTAGCATTAAAATTTGTGTGCTTTGCAACAAACCTTCAAATTTACAGCAACACGTTAAAGTTGATTACTGTGGTTTCACTATTGGTGATGAATTTGTAGTGGGTTATGGATTAGACCACAAAGGTTATTTACGCAATCTGCCATATATTGGTATTGTAAGACCTGAGTATAGGTAGAAGCAACAGTGTGCAGGGTAGGGGAAATAGAGAGAAAGTTAAGAGAAAAAAGGGATAACATGAAAATATTCAAAGAAAACAATCTAATAGCTGAAAGATATATTCTTGGACCAATTCAAGTAAATACTTATTTAGTTTATGAAGAAAACGCAAAAGATGCTATTCTAGTAGACCCTGGTAGCAAGTCAGAAGAACTATCAAAACGTATAAAAGAATTAAATTTCGATAAAATAACTATTTTCCTAACTCATGGTCATGGTGATCATATTGCAGGAGTAGAATACATCAGAAGCCTTTTTCCTAATGCTAAAGTGGCAATTAGTATAGAAGATTCTGGATTGCTCTCAGATCCAGAAGAAAATTTATCTTATTTTATAGATGAAGAAGTAACTATAAAGCAAGCAGAGATTACGATAAAAGATGGAGACACTTTTAAAACTGGTTCTCATATTGGTATAGCACGCCATGTTCCTGGACACACAAGAGGTGGTATGGCTCTTATTTTTGATGAAATGCTATTTTCTGGCGATACATTGTTCTGTGAATCTGTTGGCAGATCAGATTTCCCTGGGGGTAACGGGATAATTCTTGTTAAGGCAATAAAAGAGAAGTTATTAACCTTAACAGACAGAATTGTATTGCCTGGTCACGGTCCAGAAACGACTATAGATAGGGAAAAAAATGAGAATCCTTTTTTAAACGAAGACGCTTTTTGGGAAATGTGAAAAATTTATTTATCTTCTTTTTCTTAAAGCTTCTTGACGTGCAAAACAAAAATACTCTAAAATGATAATAGGATATTTATTTTGTTATTTATTTTGTTTTTCTAATCTTTGTCTATGTAGAAAGAGTTAAATAGAATGACTCAATTATACGGAATAGTAGCAGATTTAGATAATGCCGAAATAATAACAATGCTAACCATAGGTTTGATTTGTTTTGGCTATATTGCTCATTTATGGAAAATAGCTGGACTAACAGGGCGAAGATTTTCTTCATGGGAATGGTTTAAGGTTTATGTTTTAGGAATCATGATATTTTTATGCTGTTCCTGTTCATTTGCTAAAGTTTTTTTCCCTGATAGTGCTGAAAGACTGTTAGATTTACTTCATTTCAGTTCTCCTTTAGAATTACTAGCTAGACCATATCAAAAAATACTTTTAAGAATCATTAGGGCAATGTTTTGATAATAAATAGGCAAGGCAGGGTAAACACAAACTTTATCGTTGTTTTATATGCAGAATGAAGTATTAACTTGCCTTTTAAACCACAATGGTTTAATATATAAGAATGATTGGGCAAACAAATAATAAAGGGAAAAAAACTTTTTTACACAGAATTCGCAAGTTTATTGTAGGGATTGGGATATTTGTTATTCTTGTTATTCTGCCTACAATTACTATTTGGATTTCTCTTTATTATTATCAGCAATATAATTTGGAAGATTCTCGTAACGAAGCTCTTGAAGAAATGGCTGAACTGACCGCTCATATGTTACGTAGAGCAGAACCAGAAACTTTTTTCCAAGAAGCACTTCGAGATTTATCTGAAAAATTTAAATGGGAAAAATTAGAGGATATACCGCGTTTAAGTAATAAATCTCTTCTTGAATTGGCTTTATTTGATGAAAATGGCAAACGTTTAAAATGGCCAAATAATGAATCTTTAACCAAAATTAAACCTTCTCAAAATTATTTGGTTGCTTTGAAACGATTTGCTGCAAATCCAGGCACAACTCCGACTGCTGCGGAAAGAAGTATAGCTATTGGATATTCTGGTAATGAAATTACCTTGTCTTCTTTGGCCGCTTCGCCTAATAATTTAGTTAATTTTCAAGGAATTGGTCTTCGTAAGATGGGGGGATGGTATAAAGTTCAGTTAAAACATAATGATAAAGACAATCAGCAAAATGATTCTTCTATTATTGCTGAACCCAATTATAAAAGAGTAGGGGATTTAATTGCTTGGCTAAATTTGGAAAAACTTGATAAATACTCACTTGCTAACCAAACCATAAATTATATGCAAAAAAGGCTTGGTCCAGAGTTTACTTTTTCTTATATAGATCTTAAACAAAACACAATTAATAAATGCAGTTATGGTCGCCGTTTCAAACCAGAAATAATAGAGATTCTATCTTCTAATAATTTAAAATCTGGTTTTATTTTAAAAGATGAGCTTTTTTCTATAAATGATACGCAAGAAGGAATACGTTTAATATGTTCACGACCCAGTCCAAAACCTTTATCTTTTATAAAAAATTATAATCGGTTTTTGATATTATTCATTCCTACTTTTGTTTTGTTGTTTATATGGATAAACTCATTTAAAATTAGGTTTAATATTTCTTATAAAACAGAAGCTGCTTATATTTTTACTTTTTCTAGTATTATAGGAGTTATTTGTATTTTAATAGGAACTTTATCTTATCAATATGAAAAACAAATATCTCTTACGCAAAATTATAAAAATGAAGCTATTGAAATACTAGAAAAAATAGACCAGCAATATTCTGATTCTTTTGATGATTTGCTTTTTCAATATAGAAATTTTAAAAAAGAATTATCTTTTGCTAAAAAGAATCCCAATGAAATACTTGCTCCTCTAGTAAAAGCTCAAAAAGATAATCTTATTTCTTATGCTGTTTATGTAAATAAATTTGGAGAAGTTGTTTTTCAAGCTCCCAATTCAACAGAAGCTAATAATTCCATCGGCTTGGCTGATAGATATAGTAAATTGATTAATAGAGTCGCAAAACATTGTATTCAAACCTATAATTCTTCAATAATTAAACCAGAGAATGATCCAGATACCATGTCTGCACAAAATATAACTTTATCAGCAGTGGAAAGTTTATTGTCTGGGCGTTCAAAATTTATAGAAACAAAACTTGATAACGAAGATACTTTAGCCTTTATGGATTTTGTTATTGATAATAAAGAAAACATTGCAAATGGCTGTTTGCTTATAATACATGAACCTAGATTGCTTGAAATGAATTATCTTGCGGAAACAGGTTTGAATCTAAATAAATTAAAAGATTTTGAATTGATAGCTTTTCCCAAAAAAATTTCAGACCAGAAATCTTATTACCCTAAGTATTCGTATATAAATGAAGAACCTTTGTGGAAACTTAACGATATGGTAAATCAAACTCAGTTAGCTAGTTTCAAAAAAGGGCGATTAGCAGGAAAATTAGTTATAATAGCAGCTTTACCTGCTAATCAAATGAAAAATTATAATTTGTTTCTTGCTATTCCAGTCGAAAAAATTGCAGATAAATCCTTTAGTCTTTCAAAACTTTTACTGATAGGTACTGCTTTTTCTCTTATTTTTATTATAATTACAGGTGTTATTATATCTAATTCTCTTTCTAAACCTATAAATACACTCAAAGCTAATGTTGATAATATAAGAGAGATTAAAAATGAATATTATAGCAACCTTTCTTTAACTGGTAGTGAAGATATAGACAACATATCAAGCGGTGTGACAAATCTAGTCTTAAAAACAAAAGAATTTGTTTCAAATAAGAATTTGCTTAATTCTTTATCGCCATTTAATACTATTATAGCTAACGATTATTATATTGATTCTTTATTAGATAATAATCGTTACAATTATATTTCTTATGCTTCTACTCTTGATGATAACAATATATTTATTTTTTATATTAAAGATATATCGACAAGAGTTTTAAATTCATCTTTGAATTCTGTAATGGAAGCAACTCTTCTAAAAATATTATCTGAAACAATAGGAGTTCGTTCTCCTTATATTTGTATTAAAAATTTGGAAGAGTATTTTAGAATTAATTATAAACAGAATCTTGAGGGAAGTATAATAGCTATGTTTCTAAATACTGAAACAAACATTTTAACTTATTCTTTTTTGGGTAATATTAAACTATTAAAATACAACTCTGAAGAAGATAAATGCGAATTAGTTACAAATTCGGAAATATCTAAAAACGCTAACGAACAAAAATATTCTGATAATGAATATCAAATAAGCGGTAATTCTACTGTTGTTGTTTTTTCAGATGATTATTCTGAAGAAACAATAAATAATTTTAAGAAAAATATTCCTAATTTTAAAGATAAAAATAGCATAACGGAATATTCCAATAATTCTATAAATAGTGATAAGCTGTCTAATTTTGTGGTTATTCACAAAAATATTAATAATTCTATTAATAAGAAATTAGCAGAGACAAATCCTATCGCATATATAAGAAGTCAAAATAACGAGGGCAAAACTAATGCCTAATCAAATATTAAATTCAAAAACAGGTATTTCTAAGAAGCTTTTACGATGGTTTTGGGTTGTACTGATAATATGGGCTTTACCTTCTACTCTTTTGTGGACAGGTATTTATTTGTTTATTTCTGAAGATTGTGATAGAAAAGATAAGCTATCTTTAGATATTATTGAAAATAAGCTAGAAAACATTAGCTATGATAGTAGTAGAGAAAGATTTTTTCAAAAGAAATTTTCAAAATTGTTTTCTGATTTAAAAGGTAGAGCTAGCAATTCAATGCAAAATTTAAGTATTTTGCTTAAAGGTTTTACTAATAAGTATCCTGAAGGATTTATGGATATTTATCTTTTTAATGGAGAATTAAAGTTAGTTGATAAAAAATTAGCTTACAGGGAAGAGATTGAAGCTTTTCTTGAATTAGCAAAATCGGATTTTAATAATATTTATAATAAAGATAATATAATTGAAAAAATAGGGAAAATAATACCTAACCCTGCTTTTGTTTTAAAGAAAGTTACAAATCAAAAAGATAGGGCAATTTCAATAGGAAATCCAGATAAGTATTCTCTTTGTTACTTTAACTATGATTCTAATATAAGCTTTCAGAATATTGGTGGGATACTTATTTTTGTTCATTACAACAAATTAAAAAATAGTAGTATTCTTTCGGAAACAATACCAAGAGAATTAAAAGTTAATTATGGTTTTGTTGATTCCAATGAAAGCTTTTTACCTAAAATCATAAAGGGAACGGAAATTAATGAGAATTTTATAAAAAGCTATTATAAACAGAATCCTACAAATCGTTTCAGACGGTATTCTAGATTAGTAAATCTAAAAAGACTCTCTGAAAACTGTATTTTAATCGGAGCTACTCCAATAAATCAACCGAATTGGACTCTTTATATTGTTTTTGCTTTGATTTTTATTATTTCAAGTTGTTTCTTTTTCAAACTGACATATAGATATATTGTTATAAACTCAAATCAAGAACCTAATATAAGAATTCGTATCATTTATCTTTTTTCTATATGCTATATAATGCCTATTATTATTGGAGCTATTTTGGCTTCACAGTATTTGATGGAACTTAAATCGTCTTTAATGGCTAGTGAAGAACAAAATAATTATAAAAGGCTTTCTGAAATAGATGCAGGATTCCAACGATATGTTACTTCTAAATTAATTAGATTTAGAAAACTTAATGAAGAATTGTCTAAATATTACAACGAACCTCAAAAAATAGTAGACCGTCTTAAAAAACTTGTTAATGATTATGAAGTTGATAATGCTCATCTAGTTGCTTCCAACTCAAAAATGCTTTTATCAAGTGCTTTAGTAGCAGTAGAAGTCAGAAGATATGCAAAAAAATCTGAACAAGAAAAAAAAGAAATAATGGAAAGTTGGACAAATCGTAATGCTCTTTTGAATAAAATTAATTTCTTATTTCTAGATGGGGAACTTCCTTTATTCCCATTAGAAAAAGAATTACCAGATTCTCAAAAAACTTTTGTTAAAGTTTTCTCTAATACAGCTATTTCGGCAATGGATTATTACAATCAATCTAATAATATTACTGCTGTTAGTAATATGAGAAAAGCTGATTTAATTATTAGTTCCGTTTTCGATTCTCAATCTATAGGACTTTTTAAAGCGGTAAAAACCAATATTACTAGATTTACTAAGCTTGAAGCTATAACAGAAAAAATATTAGCTTATTTAGATATTATTCCTGGTCCAAATGGAGAAGCTTGGTATGCTTATGCTTTGTTGAATAATCTAGATAATTTTGAGAGAGAATATTTTACTGATATTTTTAATGATAAAAATAATAAAAATTCAATTGTTAATAAGACTTTTGAAAACGAAGATCTTAGAGCTATATCTGATTATCATTTTGCAACTTGTTTCCCTACTATTTACGAATATAAAACTTTTGAGCAAAGCTTAAGACTTAGCGAAAATAGTAGCAAAACATTTACTCATCAAATGAATTTGAATGGTGAAAATTGTTATGTCAGTGTTCTTCGTTGCTCTTATTTAAAACATTATTTACTATTAAAAGTATTTAAAGACAATGATATAGAAACAATATATAAGAAGCAGGTTAATATTGTAATTCTTTTGTTTATAATTTTAATGGTTATGGGTTTGGCTTTAGCAAGACTTATGACAAAATTACTAATTATGCCTGTTACTGATATAATTAATGCTGTTCAGGCTTTTGCTAATAAAAATTTAGATTATAGAATAAAAATAAGATCAGAAAATGAATTTGGTTATATATCAAATGCTTTTAATGAAACTGTCGAAACAATAAAAGATCTAGATATAAATGGAAATATTGAACATATTTTCCCATTAGAAAAAGAGTTTAGATGTGGTAGTTATTTTGGATTCACAGCAAAAATATCTTCAAATTTAGTTCCTAGTGATTATTTAGATTTCTTCCAACTAAAACAGGGTACTTTTGCTATAATTTCTGCAAATATTTCAGGAAACGATATTAAATCTGTGCTTCTAATGGGTATGTTAAAAACTGCATTTATGAATTTAATGCCTAGTTTCCCTCAAAGTCCTGAAGTTGTTATGGGCAAACTAGATAATTTGTTTGAATCCTATAAAAAACTTGGTTATATAATTAATTGCTTTATAGGTATTTTAGACCCAACTAATGATGTTATTATTTGTACAAATGCTGGACAACCTTATCCTATTGTTTATAACGTTCGACAGGGAAATCAAGAATTTCTTAATCTACCTTCAACATCTCTTTGTTTTGGCTCTAGTTCTGGAACTCATTACAAAAAGCATGAAATTTCTCTTAGACACAAAATAATGGTAATTTATTCACAAGGTGCATCAGATATAGTAGACGATAATGTTTCTAGCTCTTCCAAATTTATAGATTTAGTAGGAAGTATACTGAAAAGCAACTCACCAAATCATGCGGAATCTATAAAAAACACCATTAAAGATTATTCTATTAATTTACCCTGGCGTGAAGATATTACAATTATGACAATACAAAATAGAATTTAAGATATAAGATTTAAGATTTAAGATAAATAGAATGTTTAGTTTGTTACTATTGTTCTATTTAAAATAGTTTTTGAAAAAATATTAACTTTTGAAACCGTTTAAATAAACAATAGCTTTTCTAGTTATAGACTTTTCTTTTTCGTTTGCAATTTTGTAAAATTCTCGTAAAGGTTCAACATAAACTGGATTTTTTTGATAAGACATAGCTAATATTGTTTGTATTATAACTTCAGAAGATTCGTCTTTTTTTAATAATGATTTTAAAAGTTCTTCTACAGCTTCTCCCTTCATTCTAGAAAGAACAAAAATAGCTGATTCCTTTAATTTATTATCTTTAAAATTAGTTAAATCTTTGAATGCTTGAATAATTTTAACTGCTCCAAACTTGCTTAATGCTGTTCTGGCAGCTTGAGCAAAGAGTGGAATATCAGATTTTAAAAATGGACACAATGGAACAACTGCAATTGGCATTTTAGTGGCTTCTAACCCTTGTATTGCTGCAAGAACAACTCTTTCGTCTTCATGATATAATAAGGTTGAAAGAGCATCAACAATTGCAGGATCATTGTAATTTCCTAATTCTTTGGCAACGAAAGCTAGTCTTGCGGGCTCAGGTTTCGTCATTATATACTCTATTAAATGAGGAATGTGAGCTGGATTTTTCATAGCGAATAGCTCTCTGAGTTCTGATTCAGAAATAGCTAACATTTTTAGCTTACCAATAAGATCATCCTTTAATGCATCATCCGATAAATCTATTGAAACTTTTCCAACAGCATCGTCTTTTTCTTCTTGATCTTCAAAAGATTCGATTTTGGATTCAAATAGATCATTTTTGTTTATAGAAGGCAATGAACTTTCTGGTCTAGCTAATTGTTCTATATGACCTTGCAAAGCTTTTTGACTTAATTTATCCCATATTTGATCTAATTGGGAATCTATTGGAGGTAATGGTCTTGAAACAGGTTTTAAAATAGATTTAACAGCATTTTTGTCTATTCCATTGTCGGAATATGTATTATCATTTTCATAATCTACTTTAGGAGTGGTTTCTTCTGAAACAACGTAGGAATTTCCATTTGCATCTTTACGAACCCTAACTTTTTTTACGACTCTTACTATTTTTTTTGTTGGAGTTGATTGTGATGCCTTTGGAGTAACAGAAGAATTGTCGTAAGTTGGTATTTTTTCGTTTTCTGATAAATCTAAAGAGCTTGTTTCTATTTGTTGCTGATTTGACTGGTTAGAAGGCTTTTCTTCAATTTTTGGAGTTATTTTTTCTTCATTGCTATTTTGTATAAATTCCGTAGAATTTTCTTTTGGAATAGAATTTGATGTATTTGGCAAATTTACAACTTGAGATTGTATGTCAGAGTTTGGATTATTATTAGTAGTAGTAGTATTTGTTGTTTGAATATTAATTTGGTTAGAATCATTGCTTGTAAGTTCTTTATCTAGATCAACCGTTTCTTTTTCTTCTTTTAAAATTGAGTTTGATTCATTGTTTTCATTTATTAATTCTTGTAAATTTATTTCATTATTGGAATCGTTATTTTCGGCTTTTTTCTTCTTTATTGTTAAAATTACAAAGTAAATTATTCCTGCCACTACTGCTATTACAATAACTACAAAGATGATAATGAATAGTAAATTTGCTTTTATCCAGCAGGATTTATAGGCTGATTCAGCATCCTTATATGGATCTTTAGCATCTTTTGCTTTTGAAAAGAAATTCAAAGCCTTTTTGGGATCTGGTTTCTTTGTTTTATTTAATTCCGCTAAACCCTGTGCATATAAACCAATAGATGAATCTTTTTGTAAACCACATAAAGCTTTGCCAATATTGCCTATTTCTGTATAATTTGGTTTTTTTTCATTTAAAAGAGCTTCTAACAAACGTTTTAGTAATACAGCACTTTCTTTAACTGGTTCATCATTTTCTTTCTTTTGAAGAAGTGCAATAATTTCAGCATCGCTATTTATTGCTTTTATATCTTTCTCTAATTGTTCTCTTTTTTGCTTTATTGCAGCAATGCGTTCTTCTTCTGCTTTCTTTTGAGCAGCAATCTGTTCTGGTGTAAGCTTTTCTTCTTCTTCGTCCTCTTCTTCCCCGTCTTCTTCACCCTCATCTTCTTCGCTATTTTCAGAAATGGCAAAGTCATCACTTTTTTTTTGATTTGGTTTGGCTGTAACAACAGAAAAAATTGACGTTAAAAAGACAAACGTCAAAAAGACGAGTAAAAGCTGTCTTAGTTTTTCTGTATGACTTTTCATTTCTTTTAATCTCTAAATTTTATTCTGCATTTACGTTTACCATGAACAACTTCTGTTAAATATTCTATTCTTTTAGACAAATACTTATCTTCAATTGTTACCCTGCAGGGAACACAGCGTAAATGAGATTCGCTTTTTGTTCCTCGCCAGGGATACCTATCAGGCATATATTTATTTTCAGCTTTTTCTGCTAATAATCTTTCTTCTTCTTTCTTCATTCTTGCTAATTCACGTTCATAATATTTTGGTGGCTCTTTTGAAGGACCTTGACGGCAACCAGTAAGAAATCCACCCATTAGAATTAACAAGAATAACAGTATTTTTCTTTTACTTTTTATATTCAAAGATAGCCTCTAATTATTACGTTGGCAACATATATAATACATTTTTTATGAATTTTCTTAGCAAGTAGCCTTAGAACCTATATCAATTAAGCAATTCATATTATTATATTGCCATTATTAATAAAATCGAAATGACTATCGGAAACTCTCCTTTTTTTATTTATTATTTTTGATAGATTTACTATTATTGTTGTCCTCTTATACATTCTGGTACTTTCGGTGAAGCCCTATCTGTTATTTTTAAACCAGAATCACAAATAACAACACGAGAGTTGTCTGGAATGGATTCTGTTAGCCAAACATTCCCCCCAATTACACTATGTTTTCCAATTATGGTTTCCCCTCCTAATATGGTTGCACCTGCGTATATTACTGTTGAATGACCTATCGTTGGATGTCTTTTTGCATTTCTAATTATCTTCCCTTCTTTGTCTTTGGGAAAATTTAATGCTCCTAGAGTCACACCCTGATAAATAGTAACATTATCACCAATTATAGTTGTTTCTCCTATAACTACACCTGTTCCATGGTCTATAAAAAAACTTTGTCCAATAACTGCACCAGGATGAATATCTACACCTGTTTTTGAATGAGCCCATTCAGACATAATTCTAGGAATGATTCTCAAACCATTTTGATAGAAAAAATGTGCTATTCGATGAACTGCAATAGCTTCAATTCCAGGATAACTAAATATGATTTCATCAAAACTAACTGCTGCTGGGTCATTTTTGAATGCTGCTTCAACATCCATATCTAGCCAATCTCTAATAGTTGGTATTGTTTCAAGAAAGCTAAAAACAAGTTCTTCGGAAGCTTCTTCGCAAATACTACAATTTCTATGATCTCTTTTGCATCCGTGCATCATTTCACGGTAAATTTGAGGTTTTAATATCTCATATATTTTGGCTACTCTGTAACTGATTCGCATTTCGATTGAATCGAAAGACATACCACTACGACCAAAGTAACCAGGAAATAATACTACAAAAATATCCTGTATTAATTCATAAAGAATCTCTTTATCTGGAAGCGGACTGCTATCGTAATGCTGTATTGCTTTCTCTGATTGAGTTGAAACAGATTCTAATATACTTTCAGCGATATTTTTTAGACGTTTTTTATTCATAGGAATCTCCTGAAAACGAATATATTTATACGACTCAAAATATCAAGTAATATTTCTTAATTTATGATGGGTTTTTCTATTTTTAATTATGTGATAGAATGATACATTATGGCTAAAAATATAAAACAAAAAAGTATATTTATTTTATTAACAGCATTGGCTATTGGCTATTTATATCCCTGGATTTATATGATTTTGCGTTCTTTTTTGCGTCATGAGCCAGGATTGTCTGATGGAAAAGGCTTATTTACGTTAGACAATTATAAGCTGATTATTGGGCAATCTGGATTTTTAACTTATGCGGTGAATAGCTTTTTTGTTTTAACGGCTGTTATTATAGCAAATATAATCTTTTCCTTAATGGTTGGTTATGCTTTTTCTAGATATAAATTTCCATTTAAAAGACTTTTGTTTTTGATTGTTCTAGGAACTTTAATGATTCCAAAACAGACGTTGATGATACCTTTACTTGATTTGATGGTTCGTATTGGGTTGCATAACACTTTATGGGCTTTGATTTTGCCTTTCTGTGTAGATGGATTTAATATTTTTTTAATGAAACAGTATATTGATAATTTGCCTAAAGATTTGGAGGAAGCTGCAAGAGCAGATGGGGCAGGGGAATTTCAAATTTTATGGAATGTTATTGCTCCTCTTTCTAGACCAGCAATATCTGTATTAATTATTAATACAGCTATAATAAACTGGAACGCTTTTTTGTTTCCTTTAATTTTTATCGATTCTGCAAATTTGAGAACTTTGCCAGTTGCTTTGTCTATGCTTGTTCAAGGACAGTATGGAACTGATTGGGGGGCTTTGATGGCAGGGGCTTCGGTAAGTTCGCTTCCGATTATTATTATATTTTGGATTTTTCAAAAAGAAATTATCGAAGGAATTACAAGTGGTGCGTTAAAGGATTAAAAAAAAGGCTTACTTTTTTAAAGTAAGCCTTTTTAGATTTTCTATTCTTTTATTTTGTAGCAGTTTCTGATGTTACTGTAGTTGTAGCAGAAGCAACATTTGGTGTTTCTTGATTATTTGTTTCTGTGGTATCACTACTACATGTCCACCCCATAAAATTACATATATTTCTCCTATATGGTGAAAAACCTGGCAAGAAACAGAAAAGAGCAATAATAGTAGCAATAATCAAGGCTAACCAAGTTTTCCAATGACTCTTTTCTTCTTCAAATGGGTCGTCAAAACAGCGTTTTGAATCCTTTGGCAAAGTAGCTACGCTGGTCATGTAATGTCCCATTGTAATATTGATTCTTGCTCTTGTGTTAATAGCCCAACCATTAGCATCTAATATTGAACCTAAATTACGTCTATGTAATTTCATTGCTGTAAGAATCATCGAAGGACCTGATATTAATAATAAAATACCAATAATAGCTAAAGGCATCTGCCACCAAGATAAAGCCATAAAACCTGAAACTACTGATGATATTGCAGAGCCTATAGTTGCTAGTGCTAAACCTATGGCAGCAAAAACGCCAGCAAATTGAGCAGCATTGAAACTATTGTTTGTGGGCTGAGTTGTTGCATCTGTAGCTTGGGCTTTTGCTGCGGGTGCAGTTTGTAATTTAGTGCTCGCTTCCCCAACTTTGGTTGTTAGATTTTCAGTTACTGCTTTATCTTTTGAAGAAGCGTATTTTTCTATTTGTTCATTAATTAAAGCTCCTAGTTTCTTGTATGGAGACCAAAAAGCTTGTCGTATACTAATTGGATGGTCAACTATTTTGATTATAACGGCATCCCAATAATTGCCTTTTGTATCAACAAAGATACCATTTCTTCCAACTATTAACTGGTCAGATTCTCCATCTGTAACTGCAGCAGCAATATTTATCTTTTCTCCTGAACTTTTTCGTGTACATTCGCAATAAAGCAAAAAAGTATTAGCTGCTACAGCTCTTGCACTATGTGCAGCTATATCGTTTACTTTTATACAAAGACTGCAACTTCTCCCATCTATGTAAAGAGTTCCAGCTTGGAAAATAGCATTTTTCTTTCTATCATAGAAATCTTTAAAAGAAACAAAGTTATTGAGAAGTCTGAACAAGAATTTATAATATCTTATCATCTTGTCAACATTAGTTAATCTGTTAAATTCAGGTTCTAATGCTTTATCTTGTGCTATTAAAGCCGAAATCTCTTCTTTTTTATTACTTGCTATGATTTCATCTAGTCTTTTTTCACCTAACTTTTCAACAGATGCACCAACTTTGCTGTTTTGCCAAGCTTCATAAGCCATGAAATGTGCTTTAACCTTATTCCAATCAGCTTCTGTAAGTTTTTCGGAGTTTCCTGTTATAGGTTTTACAACTTTTTCTGCAAAATTGCTTATTTCTGTTGCCCAAAAAGGATTGATATGACTAGTTAAATCTAAAACAGCATTGGGAGAAACCATTGCTAAAGGAAGTTCTTTTAATTCTGGAGTTTCAGCAGAAATGCTCTTTTTCAACAATGCAACATAGTCATTGTCTAATTCTTGACCAACTTTTGAATATTTTTCATCAAAAGAAGCTAGTTTACATCGTGTAAAATAGTCATCTACTTTAGCTTTAACTTTATTAAGTAAAGCGTCTAAAGCAGGAGTTTCTTCTCCGCAACTAAGGATAGATTTATCTTCTCTCCCTTTTTTAGCCCAAGCTGAATAATCTGCTGCTTGTTTTAAAAAATCTTCTAAACGGCTTTGAGAAATACCTAATTTCCCACTACGGTCGTTTTCACCACCTAAGCAATCAATTATTTCAGAAATAATCTTACTACATTCAGCATCATCAGTGGAATATGGTGTTATAATACCATCTCCATTAAACGCAGTCGCGGCAAAGATTTTTTGAGTATCAGCCATATCTTCTATAGAAATGACTTTTGAATCTTCTTTGTCTAGATTGAATAAAACCTGCTTTGCTGTTGCTAAAAGTGCTTTCCCATCATCATTGTTTTCGTTGATAGAATCTAAAGGAAGAGAATCTTCTGGCTTTTTAATTGTTGAAGGATCTTTCAATATTGATGAAATCCAATTTACGCCAGCAATAATTTCTGGAATTTTAATTCTACCATCATTATCTGTATCAAGATATTTCAGTGTTTGCTGGTCATAATCCATATTGCTTACTGGGCAAGTCATTGCTGCCCAAAGTTTTGGATCTAATTCGTTTAATTTCTTTAAATCTTCGGCTGTTTCTAGTTCAACCTGATCTATTCCGCCATAGCGGTAAAATTTCCAAATATGTGAAGCCATAATTAACTCCTAAATTTTTTGTTAGAGAAAAATAACATAAATATGTACTTTTTGCAAAAATTCTATTTTTCTTTATTGAATTGTAATATAATAATACAACTTTCAATATAGTTTGTTTGGAGATTAGATATGGCTTTTAATCCTTTTAAAAATAGAAGCTTTCTTAACCCCATTTTCATTTTTATTATATCTTTGGTTTTACAACTTCTTGGCTATAAAGAGTTTTCTCAAATAACTTTTATTCTATCTATTCTGTGGGGAATAATTTATATTATTGTGGGTCATGTAAAAAAGAGAAACAAAAAAAATAGACATATTGAATTTGTAAAATACATAAAACGAACTGGTAATAATTATTTAGACTCTTTTGACCAACCAATAAGGGATGGTATTGCTATGAGTTGTTTTTCTTCAATGGAAGGACCTGTTTTTTATGATGTTATAAAAAAAGATGATGAAGAAAATGGAACCCTATATATTGGTGAATTAGAATGGGTGAATCATATAGAATTAAGAATAAATAAACTATCAGAAAGCAATTTGGCAACAAGAGCTGTTTCTAATTCTGATGGTGAGCAGAGGGGAAATATGAGCTATGCTACAATGTGCGTAATTTATGATAAAAATTTTAGATTACCTAATTTTGATTTGTATCCTGAAACTCTTGCTGTTAAAACAATTGAAGCTTTAAAAATGAATAAGACAAAAGATATTGACTTTGAAGAAGATAAAAAGTTTTCTGATGCTTGGTGGTTGTCTACTAACGAAACTATGATTGTAAAAGATTTATTTTCTCAAAGCATTAGATCTAATTTCATGAGATTTTTAAATCGAAATTATAGAATCAGCGGTCAAGGAAATATGATTATAATTATTACAGATAAAGTTTTACTTCCTGACGAATATAATAGAGTTATAGCAGATATGCGTTCTATTCAAAGATTTTTAAAAACTAATAAAAAATTTTATATCGAATCTAAAAAATATAAAAAATAGTTGACATTATAGAAAAAAGTAGTATTATCTACTTTACTCTCAAACGAGAGCAAAAGTTCATTTATTAAATGAATCAGCTTTTTTTATTTGTCTTTAGAAAATCATAAAAGTAGAGACAATCTACAAAGAGTTTTTTTTAATAAAAAATAAAAAAATAAAAAAAAGTAGTTGACATTTAAAAATGAATTTGGTAATATAATTACCTCGCTAAGGCGAGTGGGTTCTAAACAAAGAACCGAGCTATTTGAGAATAAGATCAAAAGACTTTGAATATGACGCCAAGTGGGT
>CAJOQX010000147.1 GCA_905236865.1 Candidatus Rifleibacteriota bacterium | reverse complement strand
GTTTTCTAAATTATCCCTAATATTATACCTGAATGTCTGATTCGAATTCTTCTAAATCGGATAAATCTTGAGATTTAATCAATTTAATTGAAAATATAACATTCATATTATTTGTATTAGACAATTTACGGATTTCATAGAAATGAGGCTTTTTTTCAGCTAGCCAATAAGTATAATCACCTATTATAAAATTTTTATCAACAATAGATTCTTTTATTTTAACAAATTGATGATTATCTTTTGAAGAAAAGGAAGCTAGAGAATATTTGTTTTTTATAATTTCTATTATATAGGAAACATCCTTTTGTGAAGGTTTACTAGAACCATTTTTTTTATACGATAAGAGGAAGAAACCTCGAAATACTCTGAAAATTTACGAATAGGGAATATAACAAAATCATTGAGGTAACTTATAATATATTTTACGTTTTTATCAGCATAGTGATTTATTATCCATCTTGAAAAAATAGAAGTATCAATATCTAATTTTTTGCCTGCTGTACCTGCATTACTAAATTCGTTATAATTACTATTCATATAATCAATTATTATTTTCGTTATTTCATCTTCTAGGCTTTTATTTTTAGAAGAAAAATTAAATGTTTTATTTGTTTCATTAGGAATAAGAACAAATTGTCCTGACTGAGCATTAGTATCTTTGACTTCAATATAAAATCTGGTATAACCGTTAATTTCTACAGCTATATCTGATTTTGTAGAATCCATTCCTCCTTCACGATGAAACACTACATTGTTGTTTGTATATTTTTTCTTTAAAAATTCATAACATTTAATTTCAAATTCTTCTCCAGATACCATTCTATATTTCCTCCAATAATTTGAATCAATAAGTTAATAATATTATTTTTTTATCGGCATAAATAATCTTTTGAAAAAACTGAAAAACCTTGAAGATTTTTAAACTGCAATATCATCTAAAAGTGGCTCGCAAATGCGGTTTTATAAAATAAATATTGATAAATAGATTGCTTAAATAAGCTTGTGATAAAGAATTTGTATATAAATTTGATATTTAGGTACCGAATTAATAACTATTGACTTTATAGCGCATAGCGCTTATTATGCATTTTATAAGAATATTTATAAAAATGGAGAATCATTATAATGATAGCAGTACAAAACACTTCTCTTAGAGGAATGACTTTTATAGATTTGTTTGCTGGTCTTGGTGGTTTCAGATTAGCATTAGAGTCATTAGGAGCTAAGTGTGTGTATTCTAACGAATGGGATATACCAGCACAAAAAGTATATGCAGAAAATTTTGGAGATATTCCTGAAGGTGACATAACTAAAGTTGATGAAAAGTCTATACCAAATCACGATATTTTGTGTGCAGGCTTTCCTTGCCAAGCTTTTTCAATAAGTGGTAAGCAAAGAGGCTTTGAAGATAGCAGAGGAACTCTTTTTTTTGATGTTGCGAGAATAGTAAAAGAAAAAAGACCCCGAATAGTTTTTATGGAAAATGTAAAAAACTTTGCCACCCACGATAATGGGCACACATTAGAAGTTGTTAAAGCCACAATGGAAGAATTAGGCTACAATTTCTTTCAAAAAGTTTTAAATTCTGTTGATTATGGTGTACCTCAAAAACGTGAAAGAATATATATGATTTGTTTTAGAAAAGATTTAGATGTTAAAAAATTTTCTTATCCCAAACCTTTTCCTTTAAAAACTCATGTCGAAGATTTCTTATTAAAAGATGAAAATTTGGTTAAAAATCTTTACATAAATAGACCAGATACTGTTTTTAATGGCATAGAAGACAATAGATATAGTGACAAGTCTATTAGATTAGGTATCGTAAATAAAGGAGGACAAGGTGAAAGAATTTATAGCACAAAAGGAATAGCTATAACTCTTTCTGCTTATGGCGGTGGAGTTTTTTCCAAAACAGGTGGTTATTTGATTAACGGTAAGACAAGAAAGCTTCATCCTAGAGAATGTGCTAGAATTATGGGTTATCCAGACACTTATAAGATAAGTAAAAGTTCAAGTCAAGCCTACAAACAATTTGGTAATTCCGTTGTCGTAGATGTTTTACAATATATAGGAATTGAAATAGGAAAAACCATTGAAGGGAAACTACAATGAACGAAGTAGAGTTTAAAAATTGGCTTACTTCAATAAACACTAACAAGAAAGTTATTAGCGATACAATCTCTCGATTAAAGCGTATAGAAAAAGAATTAGATTTTTGCGATTTTGATGAAGAATATCAAAAAGATAAGTGCAATTATATTAAATCACTATTTTTAAACAATGGTGAAAATGAAGAAATGAATAAATTTTCTAACGCCAGTTTCCCTTTAGGTAAATATTATATGAGTACATACAGAAG
>CAJOQX010000146.1 GCA_905236865.1 Candidatus Rifleibacteriota bacterium | reverse complement strand
TTTTAACTTTCCAACGATAAGAGCGAAACGAACAAGAAACATAGATTTTTTCATTTAAGGACTCCTTGAAGTTAATTTTTTCTTGGCGCCTTAACTAGAAATTGCTTCCTACCACTTTTGAAAATTGGAAAATTTAAGAGTTGTGCATAACTTTTTATTGCAATTTTCCCATAGAAATCTTTTTATTACTGCTTGTGAAAAGTTTCACTTTTGTAAAAATAATATATTAAAACAAAATAATAAAAAAAGGCTGTTTTGACTGTAGAGGCATAAAGCCTAAGTCGTAAACAGCCCAGTATTATTTTTAGAGATAAGAGATTAGAGAGAAAGAGAGAAGGGAATTGTTTTAGCAACCGTTAGTCTGTGCCAATTCGTTATTGCGAGCCGAAGGCGTGGTAAATGAATAGACTCATTAATAAAAGAAAAAGTTTGCGTTTGCCCTGAATAATAAACAAAAACTTGTTTTTTATTGAAGCAATACATATAATATGTATTATGAAGTTTAAAGAACTTGAAAAAATCATAAAAAACGATGGTTGGTATCTTGTTCGTGTCGTTGGTTCTCACCATCATTATAAACACCCTGTTAAAAAGGGTATTGTTAGTATTCCCCACCACAATGGAGATGTAAAAAAGTTTATTGTTGCTTCTGTTTTAGTTCAAGCTGTTTTAAAGTAAAGAGGTTTTTAAATGAAATTATCTTATCCAACTGTGTTTTATCATAATGAAGAAGAAAATGTTTATGTTGCTGTTGTTCCTGATTTACCAGGATGCAGTACTGGCGGAGATACTTTTGAAGAAGCTTACGAAATGGCTGTAGATGCTGCTAGTGGTTGGATTCTCTGCGAATTAGAAGAAGGTAAACAACCTCCAATTCCAAGCGATATTTCAAAAATAAAAACAGAAGATAAAACTCTAGGCAAAGGTTTCACTTCAATGCTTTTTGTTGATATGGACTCATACAGTGAAAAACATGGAGTAAAATCCGTTAGAAAAAGTCTGACAATTCCTTCTTGGTTAAATTCTTATGCAGAATCTAAAAATCTGAATTTCTCAAAAATTCTTCAAGAAGCTCTAATTAAAATCTGGAAAAAGGAAACAGCTTAATTATTTTCGTTGCCTTTTGTAGTTTTTCTTTTTTCTCTTATATAAAAAACTAATTTAGAATATATAAATCGTTGGAAAAGTGTGTTAAACATGAAACAGAAATGATAGAAAAATTAAATGAAGCTTGTGTAAAAGCTAGATTTGATGCTTTTATAAAAAACATAATTGAATTACAGAATGAATTTTCTTTTGTTCCTTTGTTATATGGTTCGTTAGGGTTAGAAGTATTAACTGGTGAATGGTTAAATCCAAAAGATATAGACATTTTAATTCCAGATTTATATATAAATAGTGAAAAATGGGAAGTATTTAAATCTTACTTAGAATCATTGGACTATATTCTTATAGATTTACATGAACATACTTTTAAAAAAGATAATATATTATTTTCTTATGCTTCTATCGAAAATTTAGAAGAATTTGCTGGAATAAAAGAATCTGAAATTGAAGAGAAAACAGCATCAAATATCCATTATAAATTACTGAATTTAAAGCAATATCTGGCTGTTTACGAAGCTTCTTTAAAAGATGGATACAGACAAAACAAAAAAGAAAAAGATGATTTAAATAAGATTGAATTAATTAAAAAATTGATTAAAAAATAATCGAATATAACCATGACTTTAATTTCTTCATGTTGGTAAGAGAAACATATTTTATTTCAAGATTAGCAACTGTTTACGACATAAGTTGTCGCTTAATGGTTTTTATTGTAGTCGGTAGTTATTGTTTTTGTTGTCTCAATAGCTAGACTAAGTTAATATCGTCATTCCGAGCCGAAGAAGCTTTCCACCTTGACAAACTATTTTAAATTTTGCTTGTTATTTCTAACAAAGAGTTTCTGTTAAAATTTTGCATAATACGCAGAGTAATCTAGGTCTAAAATATTACATAATACGCAAAGTATTTTAACAATATTTTATCCACTACTTTTAGTAGCGGATAAAGTGGCGGATAAAAAATTATTTAATTATTTCCCAATGGCCTGATTTGTTCGAGCCAATACGTTTTATTAAAGAATTCTCTTTTAAATGGCTTATTATTTTTCTTACATAACTATTGCTTATTTTACACTTATCAACTAACTCATCTATTGTTGTTTCTGGGTGATTTTTAATATAATTATAAATAATAGACTGTTT
>CAJOQX010000145.1 GCA_905236865.1 Candidatus Rifleibacteriota bacterium | reverse complement strand
TAACACGTTAGGAGGACAATTTAATGTCTAATTCAAATATCGATGTCAGAAGTTTAGCACATACAAAATGGAACTGCAAATACCATATCGTGTTTGCGCCTAAATATCGTAGAAAAGTCTTTTTTGAAGAAAAAAGAAATGAAATCAGGGAAATATTAAGGCAATTATGCCAGTGGAAAGGTGTTGAAATAATAGAAGGAGAAATATGCCCTGATCATATACATATTCTTGTTAGTATCCCGCCCAAAATTAGCGTTTCGGGATTCATGGGTTATCTAAAAGGTAAAAGTAGTCTTATGATATTTCAAAAATTTGGAAATATTAAATTTGCATACCGAAACCGCGAATTTTGGTGCAAGGGATACTACGTTGATACAGTAGGTAAAAATACTGCTGCAATAAAAGAATATATAGCCAATCAATTAAAAACAGATCGTGAAGCTGATCAGCTCACTCTGTTTGATCCAAGAGACCCACTTATGGGTGGCAAGTAAAATACGCATGGCTGGCAGGCCAATCTAAAACGCACTTGTGCGTAGCTAGTATTATTAGGGCTATGCCCGAAAATGAAAAATCACCCGCTATGCAGGTGGATATTTATTAAAATACTGCCCTCCGGGCAATTTATGGCATGTATTTAAAATTTGCTTAATCGCTTTTTGTTTATTTATTTGTAACAGGTAGTTATTGTTTTTGAAAACCTAAAAAAACAACAACTTTATTCTTCTAATAAAGGTAGTGACAACAACTCTTGTAATTTTTTCTGTAGTATTTCTTTATTTGGTAATTTTAATTTATATTCAGCTATCATCATTGGTGACATAGTTCTACTCATAGAATATTCAACTATCTCATCATCTTTAGATGCACATAAAATTAAACCAACACTAGGATTTTCATTTTCCTTTTTTATTTGTCTATCTAATGCTTCCAAATAAAAATCCATCTTAGAAACATATTCTGGTTTAAATTTTCCTATTTTCAACTCTAACGCAACCAAGCAACGTAATCCTCTATGAAAAAACAATAAATCTATCTTGTAATCTTCTCCACCAACCTGTATTTTGAATTCTTCATCTATAAAAGTAAAATCTCTCCCAACTTCCAAAATAAAGTTTTTCATATTTTGGATTATGCCTTTTTTTAAATCAGATTCTTTAAAATTACTTGGAAGATTTAAAAACTCTATAACATAAGAATCTAGAAAAGGGTTCTGTTTTAAATTTTTAACAGGTTCAGGAAGAAGCTTTTCCTTAGATAGCATATAGCGTTCATAATAACAACTGTCTATTTGACGCTCTAATTGCCGTTTGCTATAGTTTTCTTTAATACAAAGATTAATATAAAATTTTCTTTCTTCTGGCGTTTTACAACCAGCCATTATTATTAAATGATTAGTCCAATTAATTTGTGTCACCAGTGGTGACACAAATTTATCATCAGAATAAGTTTCATAGAATTGTTTCATTCTATATAAACTGCGTCTATTAAAGCCTTTTATACCAGGAAAAGCTTTTTGAATTTCTTCAGCAACAGAATCTATATATGAATCTCCAAATGAAGCCTTAGCTAATCTTTTACTTAACAATTTTCCAATTAGCCAATACATCTTTATTAATTCTTCATTAACTTTTCTTAAAACATTATTTTTTGAATCTTGAATTATTTTTATAATTTCGTTAGATAAAGCAAGTTCTTTTTTCATATAGATTCTGCCTATATAATTTGTGTCACCACTGGTGACACTAAAATTTTATAAAAAGCTAATTATTCATTCTCTTTATACAAATATCTAAATATTCAGACAAAGAATTGCATAAAAAAGTCTTATTATCATACTGCAATAAAAAAACTTCGCCGTTTTCATTTACAATTATTTTTTTTGCATCAATATTTAAATCTTCTAAAACAAAATGTTTTTGTGGGAAACTAGAATTAAATTCTTTTTCTTCTTTTGTTGCTGTAACAGTATTCAAATAACCTTCAATGTTGAGTCCTGTCCATTCTGTTGGTCCGAAATCAATACATCCAAACTCTCTAACGTAATCTATAAATTCATCAGGGAAAGACATATCAAGTTCTGTTTGAGCTTCTTGAACTTGTTTTAAACTACAACCTTTTATTTTGCTTAATCCATTGATACTATTTATTTTATTAATAAAATCAGACATTATAAATTCTCCATTTCTGCACGATATTTCCAATAATTCATTTTTTCTGTATCCCAATTACTACCTAGACCATGAGTTTCTGTTTGTATTGTTTTATTGTGCAGAATAGAATCGTTTATTTTTCCTCTATGTTCTTCGACTTTTAATTCTGCCAAGGGAGAATTAACCTGTTGTCCTATATGGTGTAATTCTATACAACGATTATTTGAATCAAGAGGCGATTTACCTTCTTTTATTCTTTCAAGATTTGTTTTACCTTTCAAATCTATTTGGTTCCAATTTATATCAGTTTTAATTAAGCAATCTTTGTTGTTATAAGTTACATTTTCTAGTTTTGCATTTTTGTATATTTCATATTCTTTCATAGAACGAATATAATTTATAATATTATCACTCCAACCGCTATCTTCTCTAATTTTTATTTTTTCATTTTCAGTTAAACCTATGTATTTATTTGTTTCATTTATATTAAGTTTATTTATAGGAGATACTTTATCGGACATCTGTTCAAAAGAAAAATTTCTTACATCATTTACTTTAGATAATAAATAATCATTTTTTGTGTTTTTGAAAGAACCTTCTTTATACTCTTTAACTTTATCTACAACACAAAAAACTTTTTCAGAATTATTTTTTGAATTTTCAGCACAATATTTTATCAATTCCTTACTTTCAATAACTCCTGTTTTTGTTGTTTCTTTAACTGTTTTTCCAACTTCTGTTGCTACTTCTTTTGCTGTGGCTGCGGCTGTTGCTAAAGCTACTTCAGTAATAGGCATACTATTGTATTCCTTTCTGTTTTGAACGGATGTCTTGATTTAAACTAGAATTTTTTACCAACAAACAATCGTCAATGATGTTTTCTATAGAATCATCATCTTTTCTTTCATAAGTAAGCAAATTTATACTATCAATGGCTATATTTCTAAGCTTATTATTATAATAATCTTCAAGATATTTTTTTATTTCATTTAAACTATTACGTTGAGGTGCTTTTATAAAACGATGTATTTCCTCAACAAAATCATTTGATATTAATATTTTTCTAGAAAATATTCCATAAGTAAGTAATGCAACTATATCATCTGCAATAATATCTCTAATACTATCTCTTAAGTTAACATCAAGCCAGAATGAAATATTATCTCTTTTTGCCAATTCTTCTACTGAATATATTTTCTCTTCTAATGAATTGTTAATTAAATCTACATCTTCTTCTACCATAAGACTTAACAAAGTCTTAATTGAAATTAAGAAAATTTCTTTTTCAAAATTTGATTTCAATGCAGAATAAGATGCTTTTGAAATAGCTTCTTTATCTTGAATACTTATGTCTAGTATTTTATTTGATTCAGCTTTATCCATTTTTACTATTACAGGTAATGGCATACCTTCTTTATGGCATAAAGCATAACCAACTTTTGATACTCCTAAATAAACAGCATCTTTTTGACGCAAACCAATAGAACTTGCCATTAATTCCTGATCATCTTTAGCTACTATTCTATGAATAATTTTATTTGAAGTATTTTTAATTACATCTGGATTAAGCTTGCTCGGTATTTGTTCAACAACGACTACACCTTGTCCAAAAGCTCTCATTTCTGCGATTAAGTTAGAAAAATGCTCAACCGCTTTTCCTTTCGAGTTACCAAAATATTCGTTGTTTTCACTTGAAACATTTTTTAATAATCTATGAGCTTCTTCTATTATAAGTAAATGTCTTAAACTCTTTGCAGATTCTAAAGTGTTTTCAATCTGTCTGTATTCATTTATGAATATAATCAACAATCCCAAAGCAAAAGCTTTGTCTGAATCATCAGCCAAACCCTCTAATTCAATAACAACATTCTGGTTTAATAAGTTTTCAATATCTAGACTATCATTTGAATTAAAAATATAACCTTTTGAACCAACACATAAACTATCAATACGTGAATTGATAGCACCTATTATATTGCCTTTCAATTCGCCTTCATAAGGCATATTATTAACATAGTAATCAACTTCTTCTTTTAAATCACTCATTGTAGGGAAAAGGTAAACATGGGATTTGTTAGAATAGTATCTTTTTATTTTTCCATAATTAAAGAAATCAACATTAGTTTTTGTGTTAATTAATAATGGATGGAGTCCTAAAGTTAAGTTCCACCCTTTTTTTTCATAAACTTTATAAATACATTTTTCAACAATATATGGCATTGGTCCATACATTCCAAAGGAAGCACAGAATAAATCTTTTAAATAATCTATATGTTGAGACAAACCTACTCCTGGCAAAACATAAAAAGGATTAAAAGATAAAGAATTAATTTCTGTTCTGCCTAAGGTATATACTTTAACATTTTCTTTTTTAGCAATATTTCTATATTCTTGTTTGGCAGGTTCTATAACCATAAAAGGTTGTTTAATATCTTCTAAGATTTTTTTTACGGTATTTGTTTTACCACAACCAGTAATTCCACATACAAAAGTATGTTTGTTTAAATCTTCTTCGTTAAGACCAAAAATAGTATT
>CAJOQX010000144.1 GCA_905236865.1 Candidatus Rifleibacteriota bacterium | reverse complement strand
GATTATTAAGAGTTATTGTTGCAGAAGTTATATCATATTTTGTCGGATTTGCTGTTGCTAGAGTTCCACTATTAAGAGTATATGATAATGTGTAACTTATAGGAGTCCAGTTAGCAGTATAAGTTTTATTTCCAGTAGAGCCTTTTGCAATAGTTACAGTAGTTTGTGGAGTATTTCCGTTACTACCCGTCCAACCAGTAAAAGTATAACCGTTTCTAGTTGGATTATTAAGAGTTATAGTAGCAGATGCTATATCATATTTCTCTGGATTGTTTTTTGTTGGTTTTGTACCATCTTTATAATCATAACTTATTGTATAAATTTCAAAAGAAATGCCTGTATCAGTAGAAGTATCAGTATTCGTAGAAGTATTAGTTTGAGTAGATGTACTAGTAGATGTGCCCGTATTAGTTGAAGTATTAGTATTTGTGTTAGTTGATGTATCAGTCGAAGTTTGAGTATTGGTTGATGTGTTAGTTGAAGTATTTGTATCAGTATTTGTCTTTTCTGGTTCTTTAGATATTTTTAGTTTTATAGAGCCTTCAGAAGCAAATTCTGTCCCATTAGTATCTTTTAAAACTGTTTTTACTCTGAAAGAATCTGGAAAATCCTTTGTGGAAACTCCTGTAAGTTTAAGTTCAAAAGTATAAGTAGCGTTGTTCCCACTAATAGAAATTTTATTTTGCTTATAAGATTTGATATAGAGGGTATGAGAATATTGATTTGTAGAAGAGTCTTTTGAAGTTGATGAAGTCTGAACAACAGTTGAACCGTCTATTTTCAAACCGCTTAAATCAGCAGAATTGTTGTTGAAGAATACAAGCTGGCTTGAAACTTCGCTTCCGTCAAAGAGAGCAGAAGATTTATTGGCTGTAATACAAGTTGAAACTTTAATATCACTTTTATATTTTGAATTTTCATCATATAAAAGAGTAGAGGGCTCAGAAGAAAACAACATATTTTTAACGCTGTCAGAAGAAATATCACTATTACTATTATCATTTGATTTAGATGTTTTTCCAAAAACAGCAAAGGTATAACCAAGCCTATAAGACTTGATTTTAAAAGTTTTAAAATCTTTTACAGCAAGTCTAGCCGAATTAAGCACAAGAGGATTAGTTTCATTGTCATCCAAGATTTTTGTATATTGCCAATCGGAATCGGTTTCTGACTTTGAACCAAAGTAAAATTCATCATAATTATCATTGAAATCATTGGGAATAGTTAAAAGAACAGGCTTTTCAAGTTTCGTAATCGCTTTGTTTCCATTATTAGCCTGTAAAGTGTAAACATTACTACAATTATTACCGTAAACTTTACTTTCATTTGTTTTTGCTAGTCTTTCAGAAAGAACAATGCTTGAACCACTAGCAAGAGTGCCATCTTCACTTGATTCAACCGTTGCACCAGATTTGCTTGAAGTTAGTTTGAAAGTGCCTTTACTATTAACTTCTGTAGAATATATAAATTCAGAAATTGTAGATGGAGTTGCTCCTCCACCTCCTCCACCACCGCAGGCAGTAAGAAGAAGAGCTGATATTACAGCGGCTATAAGGAAAAGATTACGAAAGTGAAATATTGTTTTGTTCATAACGAACTAACTCCTTTTGTTTAAGATATAAGATATAAGATTTAAGATTTAAGATGTAAGATATAAGATTTAAGATATAAGATATAAGATTAGAGATTGATATATAAGAAAAATATAGGGTATAGGGTGAAGAGCATAGGGCTGAGGGAAATGTTTTAGCTTATGAAAAGTTTTTAACTGTATAAACTTTCTACTGTTGTTTTTTTGACTAACTTTTATGGCTTGCCATACATTTTAATGACTACACGCAATAAAGGTTTAGCACAGACTTACTTTAGCTATAACAATCCACTGTGCTCTATCTCCCTTCACTCTGTGTCCTAAAATAATGGATTGCCATATTACCGACTAATCTCATCAATCAGTCCTCCTAATATACTTTAGTTTCTATTGCAATGATGAGTCTTGTTTCACTCACCACTTATCACCAACCACAAACCACCAATCTTATCTCTATGAGCAAAATTATAAATAATTTTTAATCTAAAAAGGTCTTTTCTAAAAAGACATTTTTTTATATGCAAAATGCTTTAAGATATTGTCTACAAGCCAAATAGAACTAGATAAAACTTTAACAAACAAAATAAAATTTTTTTTATTATTTAAGTAGTGTGTTCTAATAGCTTTATAACTTCAAATTTATTATGTCTTTTGCTATAAGCTTTAATAGCACTTATTTTATAAAAACGGCAATTAAATACTAAAATAATAGATTGCTACGCCTCACGCAGAGGTTGTCCGAAAACTAGGTTTTGGCTCGATATTTAGATTATTCTAATTATTTTAAAATCCCCCTTAATCCCCCTTTACAAAAGGG
>CAJOQX010000143.1 GCA_905236865.1 Candidatus Rifleibacteriota bacterium | reverse complement strand
CCCTTTTGTATAACCGCCAAGGATGGCGGTATGCAAGCGAGCGACAGGAGGTCAGCGAGTCGCAAAGGGGGATTAAGGGGGATTTTAGAATAATTAGGTCAAACTAATTTTAGAGTAAAAAGCTAGTTTTTAGACAGGCTACATAGATGGGAAGTGGAACGAATAAACCCCAAGCTTTGCTTGGCATCTTATACAACTATGATTCTTATTATTAAAAACTTACTAAAACGTTTTCTTTCTGTATTCTTCCCTTTCCGCTGTCATGTTTGTAGCAAGAATTGCGACTTTGGCATTGTTTTATGCGGTGATTGCATAGAAAAGCTAAAAAATTCTCTTCATAAACCAGAAAAAGTTACAGATACAGCGACAGATTTTGATATTTATACTATGAGTAGCTATTCAGATTTCCCATCTGATTTAGTAAAAATAATAAAATATCGCCCATCAAAAAAGCTTGCACAAATTTTAGCCAAAACCTGTTCTGAACAGGCTGATTTAAAAAGTTTCTTCAAACAAGACGATATAGTAATACCTGTTCCTATGCATGAAAAACGTTTTGAAGAACGAGGTTTTAACCAAGCGGCTGTTTTGGCAGAAACTTATGTTGATTACGTTGGTTGTAATTATAGTCCTGCTTTAATACGAAGCAGGTATACCAAACCTCAAGCAAGCTGTAATGAAAAAGAGAGAACAACGAATTTAGATAATGCTTTTGCTTTGGATTCAAATTTAACAAAATCTGCTTTTAAAGGGAAAAGACTGATTGTTATTGATGATGTTGCAACAACTGGAATAACTTTGCAAAAATCAATAGAACCTCTTAAAGAACTAGAACCCAAAGAAATCATCGCCTTAGTAGTCAGTCATTCATATAAAAAGATATAAGAAGCTTTGCTTGGCTATTCTTCCTCCACTTTCTCCAGCGGCTTTCCACAATACTTACAGTAATCAGCATCTAAATCATGTCCTTCCTTGCAACAATAAGGACAAGATCTTGTTGTCACTGTTTTTTTAGGTGTTATCATTTCTGAAGTGACTATACCTGTAGGAATTGCAATAATGCCATAGCCCAACAGCATAATAAAGAAAGAGAAAGCTTGGCCCAAAGGTGTTTTAGGTGATATGTCACCGTAACCTACTGTTGTAAGCGTAACTACAGCCCAGTATACACTAACAGGTATACTAGTAAAGCCATTTTCTTCCCCTTCTATAACATACATAACAGAACCTATACAAATAACTATTATAAAAACATAAAAAATAAAAATAGCAATTCGTTTAACACTTCGTTTCAGTGAATCAAGCATTATTTCAACTTCATTGGTAAAGTGAACCAGTTTGAATAATCTGAATACTCGGAAAAATCTAAGCACTCTTACAACAGATAGAAATTGAATTCCTGGAATAAAATAGTTGATATAATTTGGTAAAATAGCTATTAGGTCTATAATGCCAAAAAAACTTATAGCATAATGAATAGGTTTTGCTACACAATATAATCTAAAAAAATATTCTATAGTAAAAAGTATGGTAAATACCCATTCGCTAATGGTTATGAAATTTCTATACTCATTATGGTAATATTTGACACTATCAAAAGCGGTAACTGTTACACTTAAGAAAATACAGACAAGTAAACATACATCGAAGAATTTGCCCCAAAAAGTATCTGCTTCAAATATTATTTCGTGAATCTTTCTTTTTAAAGGTGAAAGAGAGGGTGTGTGTCTTATTTCTTCATAATTTATCTTTGTCATGATTATACTATAATATAGTATTAGAACAATAAAAACAACAAAAACCAATAATTAGTGACTGCTTAATAGATATTTTATTATCTAAAAAGCCCCCTTTTGGAGACTGTCTAAAAACTAGCTTTTTACTCTAAAATTAGTTTTGTCTAATTATTTTAAAATCCCCCTTAATCCCCCTTTACAAAAGGGGGCGAGGACATTACTCCATACATTATTTTTTATTAAATTTTCTAGTTTTAGCACAACCTCTGCGAGCCTCTGAAAGAGGCGTGGCGTTGCTGAAAGCAAAACGAAGTCCATCCAGAAAAAATAAAAAAAACAATTACAAAAACAACTAAAAAAAGACCTGTTGATTAAGGTTTATGGCAAAGAACTATATTTCCAACGAACTACTTCACCTCTCAGACAAGCATTCGCTCGCCAGCTCTCCTCCAGGAGAGCCTTTAGAATTATCAATGCGTCGATTGTATTTTTAAAATGTAACCAATTATTTAGCATCTACAGCAATGACGGTTAAAAAACAAAACTTTCTCCTGCTAAAACAAACCCCTCATCTCTCATCTCTTTTTTCAAAAAAATTATAAAAAATTTTTTTTGAAAATAAGCCATATTTGATAGTAAATCGTAGAAAATTAAAGAAAAATTACAATAATTGGCTTATATTTATGAATTTTGCTTTATGTAAATACTAAATTAAGTCGATAATTATTATAACGAAAACGAATTAGGTTAAATAGTTCATTGAAAGTTACTTAATTCATTATTAAGTTTGTAAAAATTAATCTAAAATATTAGGTAAATAAAATCACGGAAAGTGGCACAAGGATGTGCCGCTCGGAAAGAATTCAAGGAGGAATTCGATTATGTCACTTCGTATCAACCAAAACGTCACTTCTCTCTCTACTTACTCTAACTTAAGTGCTACTACAAAAAAGCAAGAAAGTTCAATT
>CAJOQX010000142.1 GCA_905236865.1 Candidatus Rifleibacteriota bacterium | reverse complement strand
TATGTTTTTTTATTTAGGAATTGAAAAATTAAGCCTAAATAGATAGGTGAATTTTAACATAAGTCAAGAGTTTATTCAAATTTTATTACTTTAACGAAATACAGATAATATACAATTCATTAACTTGCTATAGTCATAAATTGAATCAATTGCGAATTTAATAAAATATGTGATAAAATATTTAAATTATGGAAAAGAATAAAAAATTTACATTGCACACTTTCGGATGCCAGATGAATCAAGCTGATGCACAGAGAATTCGTGGCATTTTACTCTCTATTGGTTATATAGAAACAGAAAAAGAAGAAGAATCTGATCTGATTCTTTTTAATACATGTAGTGTTAGACAGCACGCTGAAGAACGTTTATTGGGAAGAATAAGATCTTTAAGCCCTTTAAAAAAGCAAAATCCAGAACTATTAATTGGTGTTTCTGGTTGTATGGCTCAAAACCACAAGGCAGAACTACTTAAAGACCTGCCACTAATTGATTTAGTCTTTGGACCAAATGACATAAATCAGTTACAAAAGCTTCTTGAAGAAGCTAAAAACAAAAAGGCTTTAGGTAATTTTGCTTGCAAAGGAACTTTTGAAGGCGAAAATACAGATGGAATAGTTTTAACAAGACCTTTTTCTGCGATGGTGAACATTATAAGAGGTTGCACTAATTTTTGCACTTACTGTATTGTTCCTTATGTTAGAGGTCCAGAAGTCAGCCGTCCTATTGATGAATTACTCAAATATATAAGTGATTTGGCATCAAAAGGCGTTAAAGAAATAATGCTTCTTGGGCAGAATGTTAATGTCTATGGCAAAGATTTAGGTATGACAGAAGGCTTTGCCACTTTATTAGAAGAAATAGAAAAAATAAATGGTATTAAATGGGTCAGGTTTTTAACTTCTCATCCAAGAGATTTTACAGAATCAGCGATTAAACGTATCGCAAAACTGTCAAAGGTTTGTGAACAGTATCATTTGCCATTCCAAGCTGGTAACAATAGAATATTGCAAGCAATGCATCGTGGTTATACTCGCGAAAGATATATTGAGCTAATTAAGCAAGTTAGGGAAAATATACCTAATGTAAGTCTAAGCACAGACATTATTTGCGGTTTCCCAAGCGAAACAGAGGAAGAATTTCAAGATACTATAGATTTGGTTAAACAAATTAGATACGAATCTGCTTATATGTATTACTATTCTCCAAGACCTGGAACTAAAGCTGCTTCGATGAAAGGACAATTAAGCGATGAGGTAAAAAAAGGTCGTTTGGCAAGATTAATTGAAGTTCAAAACCAAATTTCTAACGAAGAAAGTCAAAAGCAAATTGGCAAAACTTTTGAAGTTTTGGTTGAATCTTCCGCATCTCGTTCAGAAAACGCAATGTTAGGAAAGACAAGAACAGGCAGACCAGTTGATTTTGTCGGCAATTCTAGTATGATAGGTAATTTTGTTAAAGTAAAAATTGATTCTGCACGTAATTGGACTCTCTCTGGAAAAATAGTAGAAGCGTAGGAAAGTAAGTTTATTTATGTCTATATTGTTACACTGTTGTTGTGGACCTTGTTTGTCAGGCTCTTATCCTATTTTAGAAGCAGAAATTGGGAAAGGGCAAACATTTGCTTTTTGGGAAAATCCTAATATCCATCCTTTTGTTGAACATTACCAAAGGATGGCTTCTTTTATAAAAATGGCGAATATTTATAAATTACCTATTGTCAAAGGTGATGCTGAATATGGGCTTAATCGTTTCCTTGAAGCTTTAAATGGTATTTATGGTCCAGAACGTTGTGAAGTTTGTTATAGACTTAGACTAGAAGCAACAGCAAAAAAAGCTTCCGAAAAAAGCATTGATGAAATTTCTACAACCCTACTAATTAGTCCCTATCAAAATCATGAGCTTTTAAAGAAAGTTGGCAACGAAGCTGCTGAAAAATATAACGTTAAGTTCCATTATACTGATTTTAGACCTGGTTTTAGGCAATCTCACGAATTAGCAAGACAACATGAACTTTATAGACAAAAATACTGTGGTTGTATTTTTAGCGAGCACGATAGATATATGAATGATAAAAAACATTTTCCAAATCTATGGTGTGATTAGGAATATCTATTTACAAAAGTATTAAAATAGTGTTATAAGAAATAATCACAGATGAACAAGGCAAACACAAAAATAATATTAATCTTTTTAATAATATTCGGTTTTGTTTATCCTAATTTTTCATTAGCTGCTGACACCGTAAATTCAAAGATATTACCTATTACTAGTAATACATATCGCAAAGACCCAACTGCACCCAAAAAAGCTATAAAAAAGAATACAGATTCTTCAAACACCAAAACTAATAAAACTATTTCTGATTCAAATTCAAATTCTCACATTGCATCATCTTCTAAATCAAGCAATAAAAGCGATGTTATTAGGGCTAATGTTTTAACTGTCGCAACTTCCACACAGTCTTTAAATAATAAACCCAATAATGCAACATCTTCAAAAACAGAGAAAACAAATTCTAGTGAACCCAAAACTAAAGTATTAGCTAATTCATCTATTAAGCTTGTTCAACCACAAAAAGTCGTTCAACCTAAAAAGTTAAAAGAAGTAAAAACAAGCCGAAAAGATAGAGTTTCAGAACCAATTATTAAGGTGAAATTAGGTAGCGGAACTCACACCAATGTAAAAGTATATTTCCCTAATGGAGGACAAATTTTAAACTCAAAAGGAAAAAGAATTAGCAGTATTAAAAACGGTGGAAATTTTACATGGACTTCTAAAATTACTGCCG
This sequence comes from Candidatus Rifleibacteriota bacterium, assembly GCA_905236865.1. Classification (GTDB taxonomy): domain Bacteria; phylum Muiribacteriota; class Ozemobacteria; order Ozemobacterales; family Ozemobacteraceae; genus RUG334. The sequence continues at coordinate 9,025 of CAJOQX010000142.1, read as the reverse complement.
AAAAAAGAACAAATAAGAAAAAAAAGATAGAATATTTAAATGAGACTTTATATATAAAACCTTCTAAAGATTTATTTAGTTTCAATGGAAATGAATATAGAGGAAAGCTTTATTTAAAATTAACAGAAAAAGGCGCTATAGCTGTTAATGAAATATCTATTGAAGATTATCTAAGAGGGGTTGTTGGTCGAGAAATAGGTGCTAACTCTCCTGACGAATCATTAAAAGCTCAAAGTGTAATTGCAAGAACCTATGCTTATGCAAACAAAGGCAGACATGGAAGTGATGGGGCTGACGTTTGCAATACCACTCACTGCCAAGTTTATTTTGGAAAAAGTGCAGAACGAGAATCTGTTGATAAAGCTATAAAAGCAACAAGAGGTTTTATCCTTTCTTATAATCTTAAGCCAATTAGTGCACTTTATCATGCTACTTGTGGAGGTATGACATCTAACAACGAAGATGTGTGGGGTGGAACTCCAGAACCTTTTTTGAGACGTGTATACTGTAATTTCTGCATGAATGGCACTAAATTTAGATGGAATCAAGAACTTACAGCAGATGAAATTCGTTCAGCTCTTGCAAAAGAAGGAATAAAAATTGGAGAAATATATAAAGTTTGTGTTGAAGCACCAGCTAAATTAGATAGAGTTACCAATGTTGTTTTTCAAACATCTAATGGAGAACAAAAAGTTAGAGGTACAACAATAAGAAGAATATTTAATCTGCCTACAACTACTTTTGTAATAGGAGATATAGTAGAAAAAAATGCAAAAATAGCAAATGCAAAAGATTCAAAAAAAGAATTTCCCCAAAAAATACAAAATAATAATATTTTAATTTCTAGTTTTTCTTCATCGCAGGATTCTCCAAAACAGTTGCTATTGCTAACAGCTGGAGGGCTAAAAAGAGCAAAAATTCCTGAAGAAGGTTGGAAATGTATTTCTTACAATAGTATTTCAAAAGGTATTGCGTTATTGGCAAAAAATGAAGATAATAAAGATATAAGTAAAAATACTAATACTAAAGGAAACAAAAAAAATTCTTATCATAGCGGTACACTTAAACCAATAAATAAAATTAATTTATTTGGTAGAGGTTTTGGTCATCAAGTTGGTTTATGTCAGTCTGGAGCAGTAGAGATGGGAAGAATTGGCTGGAATTACAGACAAATACTTGCACATTATTACAAAGGAGTGGCAATAAAGAATTTAGGCTATTAAATATTAGCTTATTTAAGTTAAATTTTATATAATAATAGTCGATAGATTTATGAAAAATAGTTTATACTAGCTATAAATACTTCGACATAACTTTGGAGGAAGTTCAATATGGGTATCAGCTTTGGGTCGAATAGTACGGCAGTAGGAATAGACATTGGTACTTCTGCCGTTAAAATTGTACAGCTGAAAAAAAATCCTAGTGGAATGCCTGATCTAATAAATTACGGATATATGCCATTGCCACCAGAAGCAATGACTGAAGGTTCCGTAGCCGATTCTTCAGCTGTCATAGAAGCTATAAAGGAGATAAAAAAGGCTCGTAATCTTAAAATATCAAATATTTATGCTTCAATTTCAGGGCAGAATGTTATTATGAGATTCATAATGTTACCGGTTATGCAACCAGAAGAACTAGAACAAACTGTAAAAATTGAAGCAGAACAATATGTTCCATATTCTATAGACGAAGTTAGCATTGCTCATTCTGTCTTGAAACAGCTTGACGATGAAGATCCAGATGGTGGCGGTGGTGGAAACAATAAGATTTTGCTTGTTGTTGCCCAAAAAGACATTGTTAACTCATATATGGACGTAATAAAAAATGCTGCTGGAAAATGTGAAGTTATAGATGTTGATACTATAGCTTCTATAAATGCTCTTGAAAATTCTTTTATGCAAACAGCTGATTCACAGGAAGGTGGCGAAGTTGTTGCAATAATAGATTCTGGAGCTAGAACGACTAGTATTTCCGTTTTGAAATCTGGTATCCTTGAGTTTACTCGTAATATTCCGATTGCTGGTAACAATATCACTGATAGCCTTAAAGATACTTTGAATCAAGATTTTGATCAAGCTGAACAAATCAAGATTTCTGAAGGCTCTATAGGTGATGGTTCTGGAAGTGAAGTTTCTGAAGTTATTCAAGGAACTGTTGAAGAACTTGCTTCCGAAATTCGTAGATCTTTTGACTACTTCAAGGCTCAATCCCGTGAACCAATGATTCACAAGATTATATTATCAGGTGGTAGTGCTAATCTTAGTGGTTTTAGCACTTTCTTGATGAATGACCTTGGTGTTGAAGTTCAATTAGGAAATCCTCTTGAAGGAATAAATGTTACAGTTCCTGATCCAGACGATTTATACAACAATTTGCAACAGTTTACTGTAGCAATTGGACTAGCATTGAGAGGAGTTGCAGATAACTAATTATGATTAAGATTAATCTATTAACCACAAAACCCTCTAAGAAAATACCTATAGGTACAATTATACCAGGTGTCATAATTCTTGCAGTTGTTGCCACTATAATTCCTGCTTGGATGTATTTTGAAGATTTTGCAGCTCATTATAATGATGGTTTAAAAGAAGAAGAACAAGCTAAAAAACAAGAAAGAGACAAAAATTCAAGCAAAGTTAAAAAGAGAGATGATTTAAAGAAAAAGTTGCAAAAAGTTAAAAACGAAATAAATCGTTTGCAGCGTCTTTCTGGAGCTAATTTTGTTCAATGGTCTGAAACATTAAAAACATTGAAAGAAATATATCCAAAAGATAAAGTTTGGATTACTAGCTTTAGAGTAGATTCTGACAGAAAAGTTTCTATTTCTGCTTATTCTAGTAATGAAGTTGGTAGCAAAGCGGCTAGAAATCTTAATAACCAAGCAGATGGAAGATTAACTGTAGGTATTCAAGATTTCATAAAGAAACTAATGCAACACCAGTATTTCTCAGATGTATTCCTAACAAGTGCAACAAAGAACGTTTACGAAAAGAAACCTGTTTGGAGATTTGATTTGAACTGTCGTTTGAAACGTGAATATTAATAGAGATTGGAGTATTTAATATATGGGCACTGGAAATAATATTTTAGTAGCAATAATTGTCAGTATAGTTATTGTTGTAGCTTCTATTGTTGGCTTCTATATGACTGTTTGGGACGGTGTTGAAGTAGAAAAAGCCGAATATGAAAAAAAGATAGACGATCTTAATAAAGAAATAGCCGATCTGAAAAGTATTGATAGCCAAATTTCTAAATTTGAAAAAGAAAAGAAAGAGTTAGAAGAAAAGAAAAAGAAACTCCAAACTGACTCTGTTGTGTTAGACGATGTTGTTCCATTACTTCTTGATTCTACAGAAATCATAGCAAATAAATTTGATATAAAGTTCCAAGACATAAGAGTTCAACCCTTAGTTAGAGCGGAAGACTGGAGCGAACTTCCTATAGAAATGACGATTTCTGGAACATTCGATAATATTTGCTGTTTTCTTAATGTAGTTGAAAAACGAAAATTAGTTAATTTAGCAGCAGGCTCTATGAGTATTTCTGTATCGTCTGAAACTAGTAAAGATAGTTCAAGTCCATTACTTAGCGTTTCATTATCTGCAAAAGTTTATATACTATAATAATAAAAGGAGAAAAGTATGAGAAAGTATCTATCTTTAAAATTACTAGGTGTTTTATGCTTGGCAAGTTTGTTGCAGTTTATAGCTTCTCCACAATTATTAGCTCAAGATGATTTTGATGTTTCAGATTCAGAAACAAAAGCAGATGCTGAAAAACCAAAAGAATCAGAAGTGTTAGAAAAGCTATTTGCAAGAATGTGTCAAGATGATGAAAAATTAGGTAAACGTACCTTAAAGAAAATAAAAGAAAAAGGAAAAGACAGATTGGTTCCAGAGTATTATATAGAAGGTGGAAAACCAGATATTAATCCTGACCCATTTAGACCAATTATTCGTAAAGATGTACCTGTTCCTCCACAACCTACAATTAGAAGAGTTGAACCTGTAAAAAGAGAAACTCCTCCAAAAGTTAGACCACCGGATCCAATTAAAATAACAGTTAAAGGTATAGTTGGTAATGAAGGCGGTCGTCTTGCAATTGTTGATTTTGAAAATGAAAAAGATTTAACTTTAACAAAAGACCAGATAGTTGAAGGTAAATTTAAAGTAGTTGACATTTTTGCAGACAGAGTAGTTATATATGCTAACAAGGAACAAAGACGTCAGACTTTCAAAATCAATGGTGATGATAAATAGTCTTTAATAATATTTAAACCAAAAGGCACCTAAGTTTTTTTTTAAAACTTAGGTGCTTTTTTTATTATTTTTATAAAAAAAATAAAAATTAGTTAAATAATAGATAATAACTGTCGATGAGTCTACTGTCATATACTATAAATATAGCTTGTGATATTTATTTTCAGACAAATACCGTTCGGAGGTATAGAAAAAATGAGATTTCTGGGTAAAACCAAAAAGAGAAGTAAAATACTTCTATTATCTGCAGCCCTAGCAGCATCAGCATATTTGCCGGGTGTAGCATTGGCAGAAGATAATATTTCTCTCGATTTCCGTGATACTGACATTCGTCAGGTTATCAAGGTTATCGCACAGCAATCTGGAACCAACATCATCACGGAAAAAAGTGTTCGTGGTCCAGTTACAGTCAAGATGTCTGACGTCTACTATGAAGAAGCCATGAATCTTATTGCAAAAACAAATGGTTTTGCAGTAAGAAAAATTGGAAACACTTGGATTCTAGCAAATGAAAAGACACTTGTTGAAGCATTTGAAAAAGGTCTTACTATTACCAAAAGACTACAGTATGCAAAAGCTGCAGATGTTAGCAAAATAATCACTGGTACAATAAAGAAAGATGTTAAAGTTGCTACAGATGACAGAATTAACGCAGTAATTGTTTCTGGTGGTAAAGATATTCTAGATGAAGTTAAGAAACTAATAGAAACAATAGATACTCCAGTTCATCAAGTTATGATAGAAGCAAAGATTGTTGAAGTTAGTACTAGTGCTAATAAAAACATTGGATTCGACTGGAAAGCAACAAATAGTGCTAGTACAAATTCCAATCCAAATGAAGGAGTATTTCCTATATTGTCAACGACAGAATATTTTGCCCAAAATCCTGATTCTGGACTTTATCAACAATCATTTCAAGGTCAACAGGGCAAAATCTTTGGTTTAGGTGATTTCTATAGAGGAAATCTGATGTTCTCCGCAACATTCAATGCACTAGAACAGCGTGGAGAAAATAAAACATTAAGTAATCCAAAGATTTCTGCTGTTAATGGTCAAGAAGCAAGCATAGTTGTCGGTTCAAAAGTTATTTATCCTGGTGGTTCTGATCAACCTCCTAGAGAAAAAGATACTGGTATTAAACTTAATATAACTCCTCGAATTAATGATGATGGTTATATTACTGTAGATGCAGAACCAGAAGTATCAAAAGTTGAAGAATGGAGAAACTCATATCCTGTAATTGGTACAAGAACAGCTAAAACTACAGTTCGCGTAAGAGATGGAGAAGAAATTCTTATTGGTGGTATGATTGAAGATAGTGAAAACAAAAGTGCTACAAAGATACCGCTATTAAGTAACATTCCTATTATAAAATCTCTGTTTACTAAAAAAGAAAGAGCAGGCACTTCAAGAGAGTTGATTATTCTAATAACTCCTCATATTATTGCTCAAAGCTTAGATTCTGCTGCTCCTACTTCCTTAATACCTGATTCGGGTATGACTCCAGTTGGTAATTATTCTGTTGCTCCTGCAAATCAACAACCTATGGGTACTGTAGATGATTCTTTTGACAATGCCTTTGATACCTCATTCTAAAAAATAACTCCGAATTTTAAGAAACTAGGGGTAAAGTAATTTTACCCCTGGCTTTTTAAAATCGACTGTTATGTCATTTCAGAGGCTATTTCTAAAGCTATAACAGATTCAACAACAACTGCCGCAGAGGTAACTGCTTGAACATCTGAACGATAATATTTTGGATAAGCAATTTTTTTGGTTATTAAATCAATAGATTCAACTTTTGAGTTAGAGGGTAAAGGCTTCATATAAAACCTAACAAATAATGGCTGACCATTCGTCATACCGCCTTCTAATCCTCCAGCATAATTACTTTGTCGAGAAAACCCCTTGTCTTTATTATAATTAATTTTATCCACTAAGTTATTCCGATTTTTTGACAATTCTGTAGCATTGCCTATTTCAACACCTTTAATTGCAGGAATAGACATTACCGCTGCCGCAATTTTGCCATCTAATCTTTTATCATATTCTACATAGCTTCCTAAACCAATGGGTAAGTTATAAAAAATAACAACCCCACTTCCACCTAAGCTTTGGTTTTGCTTTTTACATTCATCTATTAAAGACTTCCATTTAGGAATAATATCGCTATCAGGAGTGAGAAAATCATCGCCGTTAGAGATGAGCAATCGCTTTAAATCTTCTTCTGAAGAGTCAAAATTAATATTCGCTTTTAGTTCCCCAATACTTTCAACCATACAAAGAGAAGATATTCCTTTACTTTTCAAGAAACATCTTGCTGGAACAGAAATGGCAGTTCTAATTGCTGTTTCTCTTGCAGAAGCTCGTTCCCTTACGTAACGACAATTGTCAAAGCCATATTTTATCATTCCTGCTAAATCAGCATGACCTGGTAAAGGAATATCTATTCTTCCAATATCAACATTAGCCGCTCCAAAAGGAGCCATATAATCTTTATGATTTTCAAAATCAGAATTTCTGATAATTATAGAAATAGGGGATCCAATAGTTTTGCCGTTAACTATACCAGACAAAACCTCAACCTTATCAGATTCTATCTTAGTACGATTTCCTCTACCATAGCCCGCTAGGCGTTTTTTTAAAAGATTGTCAAAGTCTTCTTGCCTTATTTCTATGTTTGGTGGAAGTCCTTCCAATATTGCAGTTAAAGCGGATCCGTGCGATTCACCAGCAGTCAAATAACGCAACATAATGTTAAATTAAATAATCTTCTATGCGGCTTTTTTTTCAACTGATTTTTTTTCAGTTGATGAATTTTCTGTTGTTTTTTTAGAATTATTATTTTGTTTTGTGTCTTTTTCAGGTTTTGTTGTTTTTTCGGATTCTGAAGAATTATCTTTTTTCTGAGCTTCTAAATAGCCAGAATCACGATAATCGGTAGAATAGAAACCAGAACCTTTAAATATTACCGAACTAGCCGATAAGAGCTTTGTTCCTAAACCACCACAAACTGGACAATACTGAGGATCAGTACAACTCATAGAATGAAAAGAATCAAAGACTTTTTCGCATTTGCTACATCTATAACTATAGGTAGGCATTTTATTTACTTCCTATTAAAATTGCTTTAAAGAAATTTAGTTATATATAATGTTGCAAAGGTTATCACAAAGTTGTAACTACTTCAAGAATTTTTATTACCTTTATCTTTTTAGTTCTTTTTGCTAATAATATCAAGAACAATACCAAAACTGACAGAAATTATAAATGCCATAAAAGTTATTAAAAAACAAAAAGTAGATCTGTATGGTTTTGATTTTAAATTTGATATGCGTGGAAAATCAATAATTTTATATTGATAATAATATTCAGCTTCAGCTATTTTTTCTATTTCATGCTGTTCTTTTAAAACAGTATATACTTTAGCTTTTACTTCAACATTTCTTTTTATTCTTTCAAGTTCCAATGAAAGCAAAGACAATTTCGTTATATTATTATTATATGTTTTTAACTTTTCATTAATCAGTTCTAATTCTTTCTTTTCAGCTTCTATTTGATAATTTATTTCTGTAATATTGCTTTGAATTAAAAAACTATTAAGTTTTGCAAGAGAAAAATCTAATTCATTTTTTCTGTTTTCTAATGAAGATACCTCATTAACAAGAACACTAATTTGTTTATCAAAAGAGTAAATATTATTTGTATTTTGAAAGTTTTTTAATTCATTTTCATTAAAATCTAATTCTTTTTTAGCTATATTTAACTGAGTTTCAATAAATTTTAATCTAGCTTTTTGTGGACTGACCGAAAAGTCTTCTAATTTCTCAATATAAGCCTTTACTATATCTGCTGATGTAGTTGCAGACATAGTTTCTACTGTTATTTCTATAAGACTTTTTGGTTTATCATAATCTATATGAACCAGTTTTTTATAGTTTTTTAAAACATTTTCATAAATAGGATTAAAACTGTCAGAGTTTTTTAGATTTAAAATAGCGGAATTAGTTGCGATTCCAAAGCGATTTATAATGTATTTGCACATAGAATCGCTATTTAAAAAAGTATCCAGAAGGGAGGCATAGTTAGAATCAATGTCAGAATCTTTATTGAAATGCCTAAAAAAACCATTTAAAGCACTTGATTTATTATTAGAAAAAATAAAAAGGGTTGCAGAAGATTTATAATAATTTGGTAGCGAAAGAACATATATGACCGATATTATTCCAGTTAGAAGAGTTAAAAGAAAAATCATTTTAAAATGTTTCTTTATAGAAGAAAAAATGTCAGATAAGCTCAAACATTTATCATCTTCAAGGCTCATTTTAAATTCATTCTTAATTAACTCCTCTTTTATTTCATTTTTAAATTGTTCTGGATTCAAATCGGTCATATATTGTCTTTTACAAAGCTTTAAAAATTAAGCTTTTGCTTCTTTTCCATTGTTTTGAAGTTCTTGCTCTTTGCGTCTTTTTACAAATTCTTGCAGAAAAGCCATAAATACAGCTAAAACACCTGCACTTAAACCAGCTAATATAACCATTATAGCTCTTTTAGGTTTAGATTTAATTTCAGGAATTCTAGCAACATCTATTACTTCAAACTGACTTCCTTCTTCAGCTTCAGTAATTTTAGCCATTTCGTATTGCTCTGTAAGAACAGCATAAAGCTTTTCTTTTACTTTTAAGTTTCTTTGTAATCTTATAAATTCCAAAGAAATGTCAGGCAAATTAGCTAGTTCTTTTTCAACTTCGCTAATTTCTTTT
>CAJOQX010000141.1 GCA_905236865.1 Candidatus Rifleibacteriota bacterium | reverse complement strand
GCAAAATTGAGAATCTATCAATGTTTCATAATTAATAAACATAGTTTTTTCATCAAAGAAAATGTAACTAATTGATTAACTTCTACAGCAATGACGATTATGTTTTAAAGATTGTTAATTAAGTATTAGTAAAAATATGATTACTGCAATATTTATTTTTTAATAAATTTTAATGCGTTTGCTCTGAAGGTGTTAGCCTCCAAGGAGAGGCTTTAGGTTGCCCATCACCAACCACTCACCACCTATCACCCATCACACCGCAAAAAGGCATTCGCCTTTTGGCAGCTAAGCTACGCTTGGCTATTTACTATAATAAATATCATTAACTATTTTTGAATATTCATACCTTTCTTCTAAAGTTGCATTCCCCTTTGCATAAAGATCGAAAACAACACCGCCTATATTTCTTTCAAAACCAGTTTCATGTAAACCATATCTATGGAAAAACAGTTGGCGTTTTCTTCTTTGTTCTTTATTTTCAGCGGTATCTTCAACTTTTTCAGCTATAAAGAAGAAAAATTTATCTTTTGCTATTTCATTCATTACATATTTACCTAATTTAGCTCCGTAACCTTTTATACCGAATTGTTTTTTAGAAGCAATATAAATTGTATAAACAAATTTTTCTTCAACAATAATCATGTCAAAAGCTACAACTTGTTTTTTCCCTGTTTCTAAAGGGTCGGCTAACATAATTAGCAACTGTAATCTTTTATCTTTTTGTGTTTTTTCTAAAATTTGAGCAAATGTCCAATCTCTTTCATTTTCAGGGAAAGATTCATTATACATTTTTTCTGTATCATCTAAGTATTCTTGGCTTAGAGCCTTGTTCATAGGGTCATATTTAATTACTTCGTAGTCCATAATGTTTACCTTCTATGTTTGTAATTTAACCATCTTTGTTGAGCTATCAATAGTATTATAACTATTCTAAGCTTTTAGGGATTAGGGTGTAGGGAAGAGGGATTTTTTTAGCAATTGATAGTCCCTGCTACAACCGAGACTTACGTATAAGCACTAAATCTAAACAATCCCCTTATCTCTCTTCTCTAATCTCTTATCTCTATGCAAAAAGGCTTTAGCCTTTTTGCAACCAAGCTACGCTTGGTCATAATAGTCTGGTAAAATAGCTTCTTGTATTTTATCCAAGTAATGATCAACTTCTTCAGGTGTAACTTCTTTTAAAGAATATAAATCAAACATAACTCCATTCAAATCAATATCTGTTTCTACTACTTTAAAACCTAATTTATGGAAAAATGCCGATCTTTTAATTCTTTGTTCTTTATTTTCAGCTGTATCTTCAACTTTTTCAGCACATAAGAAGAAGTGTTTGTTTATAGCTCGAACTTCTTTATGATGATTTAAAAATATTTTTCCATATCCCTTAGACCTTAATTCTTTTTTTATAGCCACAAAGATACCGTAAAAAAAATCTTTTTCATTTAAACTATAAGAAAAAGCAACTAATTGTTTTGTTCCTTTTTCATATGGATCTGCATAAAATAATTCTAACTCAAATCTTTTATCTTCTTTTGCACTATTAATCAAATCATCAATAGAACCAGTTCTCTCTTTTTCAGGGAAAGATTCTTCGTAAATTTCTTTTATAGCCTCATAATCACATTTACTAATATTTCCATTATATTTAACAATATCTGGATTATTCATTATTTGCTCCTTTTATTTCTGTTATTGATAAACTACAAGTTATAGGTAATTATAAACATACAAAGTATGTGTGATAACATTGCAATCCAGAATTTTTTAGAGATAAGAGGTTAGAGATTAGAGAGGAGGGTCATCTCTCATCTCTCACCTTTCACCTTACGAATCACATCTTTCTTCAGATTTACTCCATCAACTTTTCCATTAGCCAAAGATGGAAATGAATCATAAACCAAGAAATGAGCAGGAATCTTGAATTTAGCTAATCTTGTTTTAAGGCTTTCTCGCATTTTTTCTTCATCAAAAGTAAAGCCTTCTTTAAGTATTATTGCTGCAGCAACAGTTTCGCCCCAAAAATCATCAGGAACGCCATAAACCTTAGCATCTGCAATATAATCTTCTTGAGAAATAGCAGATATTACTTCGTTAGGAACTATATTTTCACCGCCTCTGATAATTAGCTCTTTTGATCGCCCAACAAAATGGATATAATTATCTTCATCAAAATAGCCTAAATCGCCTGTGTGAAGCCAACCTTCATCATCAATAGACTGGTCATCTATAGCAGCTTTATAATAGCAAGTCATCAAATTTCCGCCCTGAACCTGAATTTCACCAGAAACTCCAACTGGACAAAGCAGATTCTTTTCATTGTCAAAAATTCTTATTTTAAGACCTTCCACAGGCTTACCTATGGTTTTTATAATATGTTCCTTTGTATCATCGTAATCACAAATAGATATTGGTGCCATTTCACTAAGACCATAAGAAGTAACAAAATGATTATTAGGCAATAACTCACTAAGCATACTCATTTGAGATTCTGAAACAGAAGCACCAGCTAAAAGCGTAGATTTCAACGAGCTGAGTTTTTCAGGATTAAATTCCTTGTTATTTATTATTGCCAAAAGCATAGTGGGAACTGAGTGAAATATAGTGCACTTATTTTCGCTTATAACATTTATAATATTAGCTGTTTTTATGTTATCTAAAATAATCGTTTCTGCATCTGAAATAGAATTTAATAAAAAATTTCCTGCAAATCCAAAAATATGGAAAAACGGAAGTATCAGACAAGCCTTGTCCTCTTTTCCAACATGCACGCCTGCACGATGAAGATTTGATGAAGTTATCAAATTAAAAGCAGAAAGCAAAACACCCTTTGGAACCCCAGTAGAACCAGAAGTGAAAATCATTACACAGGGTGCATCAGCTACAACTTTATTTTCAAATTTACCAGCTAGATTATCATATTCATTTAATCTTTGAGAAAAATCTATAGAGTTTTTAATTGAATAAACAAATTTAATAGGTGATTCGTTGCCTGTTATTGCCTTTATAAAGTTTTCTTCGTTAGTTACCAACGGCATTTCACCATAACAGAAATGAGTAATATCACCAGCTTTTGCATACTTAATGATTTCTTCAACGGTTAGAGCATAATTCATCAATTGAGCAATACCACCAAGTTTTTGAATTGCATAAAAAGTAAAAACCCAGTTAATAGAATTAGCTGCACAAATAGCTACATGAGTGCCCTTTTTTACGCCCAGTTTTGAAAGATCATTAGCAATTATTTGAGAATATTTTTCTATATCACTCCAGTTATAGCTTTTCCCAGCATAAGTAAAAATAGGTTTATCAACCACAGTATTAACTTTGTAAGCCAATATTTCTTTAAAAGACATTTTTGTATAATCTATCTTTTGTTCTTCCGCCAAAGAACATTCAAAATATTGATTAAACTGAGTTTCTATAAAAATATCATTCACAATAGAATTAACATTAATAATCTTTAAAGGATAAGCCCCTTTGATTTTTTTTAAAACTATGATTAATTCACGTAATCCAGCAGATGAAATATAATCAACTTTCTCAAAATCAAAAGTCAAGCTTCTTAGTTCTTTAAAATTCACATCAGCTAATTCTTCTCTAAAAACAGGTGAATTAACTATATCTATTTTACCATTAACTTTTATTAATGCATTATTGTCTTTTATCGTTTTTTCAACAAACATTAAACAGCTACTCCGAAATAGTTTTTTCAGATTTTAGCATAAAATCATTAATAAATGTTATAATAATTTCTAGGACTAGGGCAAATATGGAGTTAATAGCTTGAATAGAATTAAAATTAATATTAGAAGAAAAATCTTACTATTACTAACTATTACTGTTTTTTTGTCTTTCTTGGCTTTTTGTTTAATTTCTTTACCAAATATGCAGAAAATATTTGATAAAGCTATTAAATATAATAAAAACATTGGTGAATCTACAGCTAAGACAACTGAAGAATTTTCTGTTAATCAAGCCAAAAAGCATCTTTTAGAACTTGCTTTAGAAAAATCTCGACGCATGGAATTTGGAATTAACGAAATGCAAAAAGATTCAATTTCTATAGCTAATCAAGTAACTCAAATTCTCACTAATCCTGAAAAATATAAAGAAATATATCTTCCAACTTATAATGAAAAAACAATTTATAGTGGTGAACCCTATATCCACTACACTCCAAAAGTTGTAAAAAAAGGTATTTCAGAAGATTTGAAAAATGAAGTAGCTATTACATCTAATATTGAAGATATATTAAAGATTATAGCCAAATCTTATGAAGGATATCAAACTTCATTATATATTGGTTCGAAAAATGGATATCTAATCTGTATTGACAATTTACCTAATAAAAAAGATAAGGTTAATATTACTAAAGAATTTATAGAAACTTTTGATCCAAGAGAACGCCCTTGGTATCAAGAAGTTGAAGAGTCTAAACAACCTAATCTAACAGATTTCTATTCAGATTATGAACATTTTGTAGCTATAAACTGCGGTGCCCCATTTTATGATTCCAAAGGTTTTGCTGGCGTTGCCGCCATTAGTGCTAGATTAGAAACACTATATCAACAAATTGCAAGAGATAGTCTTGGAAAAACAAGTATAAACATTGCTCTAAATGGAATAGGAGAAGTAATTCTTTCATCTGTCAGTACAGGTACTCTTGTCGTTGAAAACGAAATAAAAGATCTTAGGGGAAACGCTAATAGAAGTTTAGCTAAAATTGTTACTAAAATGGTTGATGGGAAAAGCGATGTAGAACAAGTAAATATAGATGGGAAAGATTACTTTATGGCTTATGTACCAATGAAATCAATAGGTTGGAGTTTCGCCACCCTTATTGAAGTAGATGAAGTAATAAAACCATCAAAAATAATTAAAGAAGAAGTTTTATCACAATCAGAAGTTTTTGCTGATTCCCTAAAATCTTCTTATATAAAGTATGTTCACCTTATTAATTTTTCTATTATTATTGTATTGATTATAATTTTATGGATAACTATCAAATTCTCAAATAGATTGGTGAATCCTATTGTTGAGCTGACCAACACAGTTAAAGAAATAGCTAAAGGTGATTTAGACAAGAAATTATCCATAAAAACTGGTGATGAAATAGAAGAGTTAGCTGATAATGTCAACAACATGACAACCGAGCTAAAACTCCATATAGAAAACCTTTCTAAAATAACTTCCGAAAAAGAAAGAATTGCTACAGAATTAAAGGTTGCAAAAAATATACAGGCAGCAATGTTACCAAATATAGAACCTGATTTTTCAAATAAAAAAGAATTTGATTTGGCTGCGACCATGATACCAGCAAAGGAAGTCGGAGGTGATTTTTACGATTTCTATATGCTTGACGAAAATCACTTAGCTATTACTATTGCTGATGTTTCTGGTAAAGGGGTCGGAGCAGCCTTATTCATGTCTATTTCTAAATCTATTTTAAAGAATAATGCAAAAATAGCTTCTTCTGCTTATTCTGAAGGTAGAGAACCTGATTTGGCTTCTATTATGATACAGACAAATGAACAGCTTAATGAAAATAATGATGAAGCTATGTTTGTGACCGTTTTCTTTGGAGTTCTTGATTTAAGAAATGGGGAATTTATTTATGTAAATGCTGGTCACAAAACGCCAATAGTCCGTCATAAAGATGAAGGAGAATTTTCCTTCGTTAGCAATGTAAAAAAGAATGGATTAATCGGATTTAATCCAATTGCGAAATTTCAAACAAACCGATTAACATTAAATTCTGGAGATATGTTGTTTTTATATACTGATGGAATAACCGAAGCTATGAATAACAATGGTGAATTGTTCGGTGAAAATCGTCTTAAATCAGCTCTTGATACTGTTAAAGATGATAGCAAAGCTGACGAAATGCTTTCAACCGTTTTTGAGGAAGTTAATAAATTCGTAGGTGATACAGAACAATACGATGATATAACTATGCTAGGGCTAATTTTTAAAGGGGATAGGGCTTAGGGTATAGGGAATTAGGGAAATTGTTTTAGCATTTGACTTGAACTGCCCCCTTTGGGGGAAGTGGCTTGCTTGCAAGCCGAAAGGGGTCTTTGTTTTGCTTTTAGATAAGACCCCTTCAGTCTCGCTATCGCTCGACAGCTCCCCCACCATTCGTGGGGGAGCATCAGAAAAAGAGAAGAACTCCTCAAGTAGGGGCTTTAGATCATTCATCACTTACCACTCATCACAAAGCCAAAAACCCTCATTCCGCAGGGAAAGAATCAGCATATAATTTTTTTAAGTATTTATCACATTCTTTTTCTGTAATTTCTCTAAGTGAGAAGAAATCATAAGTT
>CAJOQX010000140.1 GCA_905236865.1 Candidatus Rifleibacteriota bacterium | reverse complement strand
TTCTTGTTGATTACTATGGAGCTCCTACAGGTTTAAGACAATTGGCGCAAGTATCTGTATCTGAAGGTACTACACTTGTTATTACTCCATTTGATAAAACAATTATCAAAGAAATAGAAAAAGCAATACTTGCATCAGAGATAGGCATAAATCCAAATAATGATGGAAAAGTAATAAGACTCGTATTTCCTGAATTAACAGAGGAAAGAAGAAAAGAATTAGTAAAAGAAGTAAGAAAATATTCAGAAGAAACAAAAGTTGCAATTAGAAATGTAAGAAGAGATTCAACAGACGCTGTTAAGAAACTTGAAAAAGCAGAAAATCTTCCTGAAGATGCTATCAAAGACGGCACAGATAAAATTCAAAAAATAACGGATAAATATATAAAAACAGTGGAGGATACAGTATCTTCGAAAGAAAAAGAAGTCATGGAAATATAAAAATAGTGCCACAGATGGCTTGCGACGAGCAAGACATCGAGGTACACATAAATTGCGCCGTAGGATAATTGAGGCTGTCGAGCGACATAGCGAGACAAAGCCGAAATACCCACAGGCGAAAAAAACAGGCGTAAGCCGGAGTGAAGACCAAATCGGTCAGATTTGGTCGGAATATAATTTCACAAATAACAAAGGAACAATGGAAGAAGAAACCAATAAAAAAAATAAATTCTTGAGATTCATAACAGGAGTTATAATATCAATTATTTCAATTGGAGCAATTATTTTAGGGTCTATTCCTTTATATATTTTGCTTCTTGTAATAATTTCACTTTGCAGCAGAGAATTTGTGCAGATATTAAGGCATAAAGGATTCCATCCCAGTTTGCATATAATTCTTTTTTCAGGAATTATATTTGCAACTTTAACATTTTTCCATAGATTCAATATGGTTCCTTCAATGCTTTCTTTAACTATTGTTGCCTCTTTTTTAATAGTATTATTTAGAGGCAGGCAGCCATACATAGTTAATGTAGCTACAACTACTCTGGGTGCACTGTATTGCGGCTGGCTTCCTTGCCATCTTCTATTAATAAGACAAATTGGGATGAATAGAGTTAGTGCTTTTCAATTCTCATACCCTGAAGGCTTATTTTTGTTGCTGTTTGTATTTTTAGCTGTTGCAATAACAGATATTGGAGCATATTATTTTGGCGTTAAATTTGGAAAACATAAATTAGCTGAAGTCGTAAGCCCTAAAAAAACAATCGAAGGAGCTATAGGCGGTGCAATTTGTGCTGTATTAATATCTTCCATAGGGGCACTATATACAACCCTATCTTTATTTCAAGCAATTCTTGGCGGTTTAATAATAACACTATCAGCACAATTAGGAGATTTATCCGAATCTTTAATTAAAAGAGATGCCGGAGTTAAAGATTCATCCGATATATTACCGGGTCATGGCGGTATGTTAGATAGATTTGATGGCTATATTTTTGCCATTCCTATTTCTTATTACTATTTTACAAATTTTTGCTGTGCAGAAAGAAGTTTGATTGATTTCTTTAATTATTTAAAGGGCGCAATAAATGTTTATTTCTAATGAACAAAATGATAAGCTCTTAAAATTTCAAGAAGAATATAATCTTAAATTTAAAAATATTGATTTATTGAATCAAGCATTTATTCATAGCTCCTATGCAAGAGAAAATAATCTTGATATTTCAATTAGTTATGAAAGGCTTGAATTTTATGGAGATGCTGTCTTAAAGCTTGTCGTAAGTGATTTTTTATATAATCATTTTAAAGATTACCCTGAAGGAGAGCTTACCAAAATTAGAGCCGAAGTTGTTTCAGATAAGAATATCTTTGAATATGCTAAAAAACTTAATTTTTCCGATTTAATTGTCTTAGGAAAAAACGAGAAAAAACAGGGTGGAAAAAATAAAGAATCTATAATAGCTTGCGCTTTTGAAGCTTTACTAGGGGCAATATTTATTGAATATGAAGAATGTGGTTATAGAAAAGTAAAAGAGTTTTTAAAAGACAATTTTTGGGATGAAATTATTTCAGTTGATAAAAAGATTGATGTTTTAAATTCAAAAACAATTTTACAAGAATACACTCAAGGAATAGATAAAAAGCGTCCTGAATATATATTAATAAAAGAAGAAGGTTCTGACCATAATAAGACATTTTAT
>CAJOQX010000139.1 GCA_905236865.1 Candidatus Rifleibacteriota bacterium | reverse complement strand
GTCCACACTTCATGGAAAAGAAGATTTTTGTTATAACCTAAAAAATTCAGATATTTATAAAGAACTAACAGATGAAGCTTATACATTAAAATTAAACGATGGTAAAGTATGTGGAATTGCTTATACAATTGAATCTTACGGTATTATAACCAATCTAAAACTTCTAAAAAAAGCTGGTTACACTAAAGAAAATATAAAGTCTTTCAATGATTTAAAAAAGATTGCTGAAGATATAACTTCTCGTAAAAACGATTTAGGTTTTTCTGCTTTTTGTTCTTCTGGAATGGATAATTCATCTAATTGGCGTTTTATCACTCATCTTGCTAATATGCCATTATATTTTGAATATAAAGATAAAAACATTTCTATTTCCCATAAAATTGAAGGAAAATACCTATCTAACTATAAAGCTATTTGGGACTTATATATTAATAATAGTACTTGTGAGCCAATAGAAATTTCTGCAAAAACAGTTGATGATGCTAGAAACGAATTTCTAGCTCAAAAAGGTGTTTTCTATCAAAATGGTTCTTGGGAATATACAAATTTGGTTTCAGATAAAACTTTTAAAGCTGAAGAAATAGCTATGTTACCTATATTTATTGGTGCTGGTGTTGAATCAAAACAAGGTTTATGTACAGGTACAGAAAACTTCTGGTGCGTTAATCAGAAAGCTTCAAAATCAGATATTAAAGCAACACTTGATTTCATTAATTGGTGCGTTACTTCAGAAGAAGGCACTCAAGCAATGGCTCAAAAGATGGGGTTTATTATTCCATTCAAAAAGGCTTTAAAATCTGAAAATGTATTTGTAGTTCAGAATGAAAATTATTCAAAGGAAGGCAAAAATCCTGTCCCTTGGGCATTTACCACTATTCCTTCACAAGAATGGAAAAATATGCTAAATACCAAACTTACTCAATATGCGGCTAATCAAACAGATGAAAATTGGAATGAAGTCTGTGAAGCTTTTATAAAAAATTGGGAATATGAATATAAGTTAGCAAAAGGAAATTGAAATGTTTGGCTACCTGATTTAAAGGAATAATATTTTAAAGATAAGAGTATAGTAGTAAGTGAAGAGAAAAAAGTAGAATAGCTAGGCAATCTATAAAAGAAACTTTAATTCATTTTCTCTAATAATAATAGTTTATTGTTGATTCTTGCTCTATATGATAAAATAAAGAAGTAACATATAAAGAATAAATGGATAGTAATAAAACAAAATTCGCTTTGTAAATAAAAGGAATAAACATAATGCCTTGTATTAGACCTATATCTAACTTAAAAAACTACAAAGAAGTACTAAAAGAAGTTGATGCTAATAAACGTGTTTATCTTACTAAAAAAGGTTTAGGTGCCTATGCTATTATGAGTGTCGAAGAAGCTGATGAACTAGATAAATTTAAATCAATGTTTGGGCTTATTTCTGATTTGAAACAAGCTGATAAAGAAGCAGATCAAACTGGCTGGATAAAAGCTGAAGAACTAGAAAAAGACTTAGGAATATATGATTGAAAAAGCTTGTTTATTCTCCAAAATATAAATCAAAAATTATTGAAATAAAGAAATATTTAGATATTCATTTTGGAAATGAGACACATAAAAGGGTTTTAAAGGAAATCACAGACCAAGTTCATAAACTATTAGATTTTCAAGAAATGGGTGTATCTATTAAAGAGTTATATGGAATTGAAACAGAATACAGGTATATTTATGTAGCCAAAAACTATGTTTTTTATAGAACTGATCCTGATTACGTTTATATTGTAAATATCTATAACGAAAGAGAAGATTTTATGATGAAACTCTTCGGTATAAATAGTTTGAATATTTATTAAATCTTACATTTTATATTTTATATCTTATATCTTAAAACTGATTGGCGGTTGTCTTGGCTACAGGATTCAAAGGAATAATAACATTAGTTTGTGATGGATAGTTCTAAAGCCCCTACTAGGAGGCTAATTTATTATGTAAAAAGTGAAGTCAACTATCACATTTTTTTATGCTTAAATCATTGTATTTATCATCTTTTGAACC
>CAJOQX010000138.1 GCA_905236865.1 Candidatus Rifleibacteriota bacterium | reverse complement strand
TAAACACGAACTGACTTATCAGGATTTATACAAAACTATAGACAATATCTGGAGTGTTCTTTTCTGCACAGGTTATTTAACAAGCGTAGGAAAAACTAGCGACACAGATTTTCAGTTAAGAATTCCAAATAGAGAAATAAAAATTATATATGAACAACAGATAATGCAGTGGCTCAACGAAACATTTTTATCACAAAAAGATATTGTACAAAATCTTTATGATGGCTTCTACGATGGTGATGCTGAAAAAGTAGAGAAAGCATTTGGTCAATTCCTTTTCAAATCCATAAGTGTAAGAGACAGTATGGCTAAAAAAGATTACAAGGAAAATTTCTATCATGGTTTGCTACTCGGTCTTCTAACCCAAAACAATAAAAATCTTATCGTTGAATCTAATGTTGAGTCTGGTTACGGCTACCCTGACCTTATAATGTATACGCCAGATTACAGCCTCGGAATTATCATTGAACTAAAATACGCCGAAAGCCCGAAGAAGTTTCAAGAAGCTCTTGACGATGGAATGAAACAAATCGAAAATAATCGATATAGCAAAATCTTCGATGATGAAGACGCTTACGTTGTCAGAAAGTTTGTTATCGCCTGCTATAAAAAGCGATGTAAGGTAGAAGTAAAATAGCCAAGCTACGCTTGGCGTGGTGGGTGGTGGATGGTAAGTAATAAGTGGTAAATTGTAAGTGAAGTCTCTAGTTGTTTTATCGCAAGAAATAAGAGATGAGAATTGAGAATTGAGAATTGAGAGTTGAGAATTGAGAGATGAGGGGAATGTTTTAGCCAATGAAAGTTTGTGGTATGCGGTTCTAAAACCTCCCCTAGAGGCTACCTCGTGATAAGTGGTGAGTGATGGGTGATATGTCCTAAAGCCTCTCCTTGTGTTTTTATTGTAGTTAGTAGTTATTGTTATTAGAATTTTATCAAACTAAGAATATTAAAGACAGGGCAAACACATTAAAATTTCTTTTCTGGATTTCTAGATTGCCACGCTACGCTCGCAATGACGGTTATGGCTTGCGGTTTCGCTATGTCGTGTAACTTTTGGTTTCACTACATATTTAATTATAAAGATTTTAAATAAAAAAAGGTCATTTAAAAAATGACTTTTTAGGGTGTAGGGAGAAGGGCATAGGGATTAGGGAGACATCCACAACCGTCATTGCGAGTGTAACGAAGCAATCTAGAAAAAATACTCTCAAAAGGTCATTTCAGAAATGACATTTTGAGAGATTGAATTTTTTTATTTATTGTTCAAGATTTTTGTTATTTAACTTCTAAGCCAAAGTTTTCAGGAATGACTGTCTTATTACGTAATTCTTTGGCGTAGTTGCAAAGGTCTTCTAAACTTTTTTTAATCTCAGTAAGTCTTGTAATAGCAGTATTAATAAGATAGAAATGTTCCTGTTTATCGTTGCGGTTAACCAGAGAAGTTAAAGTTTCCGCTTTCATATTTGATATTTCAGACCATATAATACTAAAACCGATAATTGCAGACAAAATAATTAGGACGAAACCATGAATAAAGAAATTAGTAGGAAGCCAATTGCCAGTAATCCAATCGCTAACAGAATGATAAAGCATTAAGCTAAAAAATAATACAGGAGCAACATTTGCTAATGTCAGTTTAAAATCCCATTTGAAGCTCTTTGCTTCTTTTACAGCACTTTCAGATATATCTATTTTACTCTGGGAAATAATAGTTAAAGCTTTTTCTGTTTTATTTAACGAATCAGTTTTAAAGCCTTCTTCTATTAAAACTTCTTTTTCATCAGAATAACACTTTTGTATTTTATAATCATTAGAAATTCCTTCGTTTAAACGCTTATTAAGGTATTCTTCTTTTTTAAATCCATATAAAAGCTTAATTACAGCAAAAAATGGAGCCATAGCAAATGTTATACGGCTATTCATAGCGTTACAGAAATGATAAATATAAGAATTTTTTATTTCTTCAACTACATTTTTATCGTTCAGAATATCATTCAATCCGCTATTGTAAGTTTCCTCTAATTTAGTTTTATAATCTCTTAGTTTTTTTATTTGTTCATCAATTTGGGTATATAATGTTATTCCATTGTTTGAATCAGAAAGCCTAGCAAAAGCATTAAGTTTTTCTTTATCATGCACTGCTTCTGTACTTTCTGTGGTTTTATCTTC
>CAJOQX010000137.1 GCA_905236865.1 Candidatus Rifleibacteriota bacterium | reverse complement strand
CTTTATTAGAATCATCATCGTCAGAATTGCTATTGTCAGAATTCCATTCCTCTTGTTGTTCTGCTTCATCTAAAGCAGTTTCTAATTCAGATTCTATTTCATTATTCATAACAGAATCGATTTGGTCTTTAAAGTTTTCTACAGACAAATTAGCATCATTACTAGAACTTTCATTTTCTGAACCATCACCAGATAAATCTCCTAAAACATTTTGAGCTATTTCTTCCAATTTCCCAGAATCTATAGTATAAAATGTTTCTGGTTCGGCTGCCAATTCGTTATAATTACCAACAGGATCGTTCATCGACTCTTCATCATCAGGATTATATAAATCTCTTTCTCTAAGCATTTGCACATATTTTGAATAACAAGATTTATAATAATTTGCTAAGTTTTCTATATTACCCCTTACATCAACTTCAGTAGAATATTTCGCTTTAACATAAGCCTGATAAGCAACAACATATTTCATTAATGCAACTTGTAAGTCAAAAGATGCTGGTCTTTCTGCATAAACATTAGAAGTAAAGAAGACAGAAAAAAACAAGGAAAGAACCAATTTTTTTAAAATATGTTTCATATCAGGTCTCCTCATCTGTACTTTTTTATTTTAACTGATTTTTACGATTTATACTAGTGTTTTGTAAAAAAATTAGCTTAAAGCTATTTTTTTAGAGATGAGATTTTAGAATTGAGAATTGTGAATTGTGAATTGAGAATTGAGAGATAAGAGATGAGAGATGAGAATTGAGAATTGAGAATTGAAAATTGAGAGATGAAAAACGCCAAGCGTAGCTTGGCGATGTGATTGGTGGTATTGAGAAGCTGACGCTTCTCGTAGTAAGTGATAGGTTATTACCTGAAAAATAAAAATTGAGTATATGAGGGTTAGATGCCCTAAAGGCTCCACTAGAGGAGAGCTGTCACGAAGTGACTGAAGGGTGACCAAACTAGAGTAAACAATTTTATAAGGTATTGTATCAATCCACGGCAAATTAATATAGAATTATTTTTTACCCTGTTACGTGTTTTTTTTATAGACTATTAGAAAAAAATAGTGTCCTTTCGGACACTATTTTTTTCACAAATTTTTATGGTGTTTGTATATATACTATTTTTTCCTTTAATTAATCTTTTGATAAAAGTGTTTA
Organism: Candidatus Rifleibacteriota bacterium; assembly: GCA_905236865.1. Taxonomy (GTDB): domain Bacteria; phylum Muiribacteriota; class Ozemobacteria; order Ozemobacterales; family Ozemobacteraceae; genus RUG334. The sequence goes on along the minus strand of CAJOQX010000137.1, from coordinate 850 downwards.
ATCTGGGTCTGCTGTATATGTGTCGCCTCCATTTATTCTTTTTTCATTATTATTTAATCTTTTATCTCCATCTGATGTATATTGTCCAACATCTTTCCCATTATTATCTCCATTGCCTGTTGAGGTATCAGTATTAGTTGATTCTGCTTCTACTTTTTCAACTTCTTTATCATATTCTTCCTTAACCATATCTTCTACTGTTTTATCAACTTCCTGCTCTACTTGTTCTTCAACTTGTTTTTCAACTTCTTTTTCAACTTGTGCTTCTACTTCACTGTCTACTGTTTGCTCAACTTTATTTTCTATTTGATTATCTACTTCATTGTCAACTGTTTGCTCAACTTGATTTTCCGTTTGACTTTCAACTTGTCGTTCAGTTTCTCCTTCGGCTGTATTTTCTGCTGTATCCTCGATCTTAGTTGAAGCAACATCAATATCACTTGGTCTACTATTAGAAGGTTCACCGACAATATCAGCGACAACATCAAGAACCTTGTCAGCTACTTCTTCTATTTTTTGAGTGTGAATAGTAATAAAAGTTTCAGGTTTTGAAGCCTTATTATTAAAGTTACCAGCAGGATCATTTTTTTCTTTTTTATTTTCTGGATGATAAAGGTCTTTTTCTCGCAACAACTGTTGATATTTAGCATAACAGCTCTTATAAAATTTACCTAAACTAGTAGCGCTATTTCTTTCGGCAGGGTCAGTAGAATACTTTGCTTTAACATAAGCTTGATATGCAACAACATATTTCATTAGAGCTACCTGTAAATCATAAGATTCTGGTTTCGATGCATAAACATTTGTCGATAAACCAACAGATAAAATAAAAGGTAATGCTAATTTTTTT
>CAJOQX010000136.1 GCA_905236865.1 Candidatus Rifleibacteriota bacterium | reverse complement strand
TAGTTTTAGCACAGCCTCTGCAAAACGCAAATAAGAGGCTATTCATAATAATTTTTGAAGAATAAAAAAATTTAACAAAAATATGAAAAAATTACTTCCATTAGCTTTATTATTATCTCTTTTCACAAATATTTCTCTTTTCGCCAATAACAAAAATCCTTCTTCTGATACTATTCTAATTTTTAAACCATATAAAAACATTATAAAAAAAGAACATATAAAAACAACAGAAGTTATCAAAGAGGAAAAGAAATCAAATGTAAAAGATGATGAAATTATCGGAACAATAAGATTTTTAGACCTTTTTAATTGTAAAAACATGATTTACAAAAGAGGTATCTTTGTTTGGTTACCAGAGAGATATACAAAAGATAGTGGACCATATTCTGTAATTTACTTTCATGATGCCCAAAATCTTTTTTTACCTTCCAAATCTTTTTCTGGCTATGATTGGAAAGTAGACGAAACTATAACAAGACTTAGAAAAGATAAACTAATAAAACCCTGCATTGTGGTAGGTATTCCAAATTCTCCTGCAAGAGATAAAGAGTTAAATTATGAAACAACCGATGGAAAAGCCTATTCTGATTTTATAATCAAAGAGGTTATGCCATTCATAAAAAAACAATATCCTGTAAGTAAACATAAGGAAGATCATATTATTGCAGGTTCTTCAATGGGTGGTTTAATGTCATTTCAAATGGCTTATTATAACCCAAGAAAATTTGGTGGTGCCATTTGTATGTCATCAGCATTTCATAGAAAAATATCAAATATATTAAAAGAGGTTAATGAAACAAAAACTCCACCTATTAATGTTAAATTTTATATAGATTCAGGAGAATTAGAAACAGAGAAACAAGATAATGAAGATATACTTTCCTTGTATAGAGAAATGGTGCAAGCATTAAAAAGTAAAGGCTTTAGAGAAAATATTAATTTAAAAAGCTATTTGCAAAAAAGAGGACATCACAACGAAAAAAGTTGGGCAGAACGCTTAGATAAAGCTTTATTGTTTGTGATAGGAAAATAACATATTTTAAAAGAGGAATAGAGAAGCCTCCTATAAAATAAGTGACAAAACTAAAACCCCAACAGTAATACAAAGTAGAGTTGAAGGAATTCCAAATCTTGCAAATTCCCAAAAAGAAATTTTACATTTATCTCCTGCCGTTTCTGCAACAATCATATTAGCAACAGAACCAAATATAGTTAAATTTCCTGCTATCGTGCTTACAAAAGCCAACAAACACCAAAACAAGTTGGGGTTTGTCAAAGAAGGAACAGAATGAGAAGCAAGTAAAACAAATGGAACATTTGATAAAAGGTTGGAACCAATCAAAGTTACTACCGAAAATATACTAATCTGTTTTGCCATTTCCCCTGAAATTAAATTTAATGACCATTTTGCTATTAAAGAAGCAAGTCCGCTAGTTTGCAAACCGCCAATAACAACAAAAAGAGAAGAGAAAAACATCAAGAGCGACCAATCTAGTTTTGCCAAAATTTCACCAGGATCTTTCCGATGAAAAGTAATAACAATAACAGCACCTGCTAATGCAGAAAAAGCCATTGAATACCCAGTAATAAAACCTAGACAGGTCATAATTAACCCAAATATTCCTATTCTTAAACGTCTGGTTTTTAAAGGATGTTCTTCTTCCTCTTTGTATAAAGCATCTGCAACTTTTGTTTCTTCAGAAGCAGATTCTAACTGTAGTTTATTTCTATAAAACAGCCATGCCAGTCCAAGATTTATAATCATTCCAACGAGGAAAGGCAAAATCATTATCTTCAAAAAATATATAAAACCCAAGTTTGAGTAATTTCCGATTATCATATTTTGAGGATTACCAGTCAATGTCAAAGAAGAACCTATATTACTGCTAGTTGCTAAAACTATTAAAAAAGGTAGTGGATTCAACTTCTTTTTATGACAAAGCAACAGAACCAATGGCGTAAAAACAACACAGACAGGGTCGTTTACCAGAATAGACGATAGAATAGCAGCAGAAAAAGCTACAACTACAAGCAAAACAAAAGGTCTGTCAAACTTTTCTAATTTTGCTGTAATCTTTTCAAATAAACCAGCAGAACGAAGATGTTCAGCTATAATCATCATTCCAAGCAATAGACATATTGTATCCCAATTAACTAAGGTATAGGCTTCTTTAGGGGTAACAACCCCAAAAGCAACCATCAATACTGCTCCTAATAGAGCACTAGAGGGTCTACCGATTGGAAGAATACTTAAACGCCTGAAAGATATTAAAACAAAAGTTACTAAAAATATAATTGCCGCCGCTAAAGGATGTCTTAATGTTGTTTCTGTTATTTCATTCATTTTCTTTTCTTCTTTTTTTATTTTTATATAATTTATCACAAAAATGTTTATTTATGGTTGGAATTTTTGACAAATTAGCCGATTAGATATAAGATACCCAAAATTATCGATTGAGATAATAACTCTATATTAGGAGATAATATATGAATGTCAAATCAATCATAGCTTCTGCAGCAATGTTTCTTTCACTAACAACTTTTGCGTCTGCAGAACCTTTTTCCGATGTACCAGCATCGCACTGGGCTTATGATGCTGTAAAATCTATGGCTGATGACGGTATAATTCAAGGATTTCCAGACAGCACTTTTAAAGGTAATACAAATGTAACACGCTATCAAATGGCGATGATGATAGCTCAAGCTCTAGCTAAAATTAGTGAAACAGGCGGAAAGCTTTCAGTCCCAAACTTGAAAAATGTTGAAAAATTAACAACAGAATTTGCAGATGAATTGGCTTTACTAGGAGTGAAAGTTACTTCTTTAGAAGACGATATGCAAGTTTTAAAAAATGATGTTTCAGAAATTAAAAGTGATGTTGACAACATTAAATCTAATTTTAAAAATGGGAAAATAGAAAAAATAAAGCTTTCAGGGGATATAATGATTCGTAATTATAATTCAGAAAGCAAAAATGTTGCTAAATACAACAGAACAGGTACTAAATTACGATTACAATTAGATGCTCAAATTGACGAAAATGTAAAAGCTGTTGCACGTTGGCGTATGACAGACTTCAACAACAATGATTTGGGTCCTGCAGGTTTTGCAGGAGCTGCTTGGAATGGAACAAACCATGTTACTGGCAATATTGATACTGCTTATCTTGAAATTAAAGATATGTTCAGATTCCATGGTGATTTTATATTTGGTCGAAGATTTATGACCCATGGTCACGCTTTAGTTGTTAATGAATTTATGGACGCAATAAGCTATATCAAACGTTGTGGTGATGTTGACCTTTCTTTAAATACTTTCTTTAATCGTCAAGGCAATGAAGATTACCGAAATATGTGGAATATTAACGCTGATACTAAATATCGCGGTCACGATCTCTATTTTGGTTTATATTATACAAGCTATGATAAAGATTATATGAATAATATAGTTACTGTTGCTCCTTATAACCAAGTGCCATTTAACGGCAGTTCAAAAGAATATGATTTGGAAGTTGGTAGCAGAGGTGATCTTGGAGATAATGGTTATTGGTCTTATGATTTTGGAACTGTTTATCAACAGATTGACAAAGCTAAATTTAATGCAAATACCAATACAAGATCTGATAGAAAAGGTTTTATCCTTCATGGTGCTATAAATTGGGATAGCAAAACTGAATGGGCAGGAAAACTTGCTTATACAATGGTTGACGATGAAGCAAATATGGGAACAAAAGTTTCTTATGATGAACGCTGTTTAGATAGCACAGAAAATCCGTTAGAAGATGTTCTTCGTGATTCAAAGTATGCTTTTGTGCCTTTAGCTACTCCAGTATATGTAAGCAATTTACAAGATATAAAGGTTCAATTTGATTACACTCCCAAAAATAAAAACAAACACTATTTAAGATTTGCTTATGATATGGTTCAGCCCAAAGATGATGCAAAGAACAGCACACTCTTTGTTGCTGGTGCAGGAAATTCAGACAAAGCAGATATTTTTAATGCCGAATACAGATATAGATTAGCTGAAAACACTAGATTTAGAGCTGGTTATACTGATTTTCACTATAATGATGGGAATAATTCTCAAGATTATAATATATATTGGGCTGAAATTTATAGCCATTTCTAATTAAATCAGCAATTAGAAATTAAGAAAAAGACCTTTTCAATAATTTATATCGAAAAGGTCTTTTTTATTTCTGACTTTACTTAAATAAAATAAAATGATAAAGTAGCTTATATCAAATTAGAATAGAGGCAAATAATTAATGCGTAAGTTCTTAAATATTTCTTTAATACTTTTCATTTCTATTCTTTGCAACTGGCACATATCTTATGCTGATAATCCAGCTTTTTCTGACAATACGGCTGGTTTAGTCACTATTGGAGAAGAAGATATAAAAGATGAAGATGAAGAAGAAGTCGAAATAAAAATTGGCGATCAAGCACCAGATTTTTCTTTACCAAACTTAACTACAGAAAAAATGGAAGGACTTAAAGATTATTTAGGAAAACCAACAATATTGTTCTTTATTCAAAGTGCCTGCCATTCATGTTTACAAGAAGCAAAAGCTTTTCAAGAAATGAAAGACAGATACAAAGAAAAAATAAATGTTGTTGCTGTTGGAGTTGATTTGCTGGGAAAACCAATGCTAGTAACCTGGGCAACTCATAACAATATAACTTATCCAGTTCTTTTAGACCCAATTTTCTCTGTTCCTGAAAAATATGGTTTTTCTTATACACCAAGTTCAGTAATAATAGACAAAGATGGTAAGATAGTCTTAATCCATGCTGGTTTTAGAAAAGATGATGTTAAATATTTTGAAGATAAAATCAAGGAATTACTGAAATAGGCTATTTTTGCTTTGTAGTAGCATTTATAGTTTTAAGCTGTTTCTTGGTCACATAAATTTTATCTGCAACTCTATTATTTACTGATATAATCTTAAAATGGAATCCATCATAATCGTATTCATCGCCCTCATTAAGGAAATCGCCTTTAATTAAAGTAAAATAGCCATTTAAAGTATTAACTTTATGATAGACTTCTTCGGGAAATTCAATTTTTATTAACTTTTTCAAATCTAATAGAGAGATAGTACCATCTATTTCAAAATCTATATTGTTGCTCTTGCTTTTATTAATAAAAAATAAATCATTTTCATCATCATACTCATCACTGATTAAACCAATTATTCTTTCCAATATATTTTCCAATGTAACAATTCCATCAGTAATACCGTATTCATTAATTACAACTGCCATGTGAACATGAGATTTTTTCATCAATTCCATCAGATTCCCAATAGTTACATTTCCAGGAGTATAAATAGGTTTAATCAAATACTTATTAATATCAAAAGTAGACAATTTTTCTTTATCAAGTTTAAGACATTCTTTAATGTTAAAAATACCAATAATCTCATCAATACTAGTTTTATAAACAGGTATTCTTGAATAAAGATGTGTTCTAAATATTTGAATAAGCTCTTCAGGTTTTACATCTGATCGAGCTGCAACAATTTTACTTTTAGGAATCATAACATCAGAGGCTGTCATATCATTTATTTGACTGGAAGAATACATTAGAGACTTTTCCATTGAGTCAATATTGCCTGCTTTTTCGCTATTTTCAGCCATAAGCATTAATTCATCTACAGTAGGTGCGTCATCAGCTTTTGTAACAGGGAGTAATCTTAATACTATCTTGCTCAAAAGATTCATTGCTTTTGTTATAGGTTTAAACAAATTAACAATTATCCACAACATATAAGTTGCATTAAGACACCAGCCTTTTGCAAATACAACTCCACATTGCTTAGGCAATACCTCGCCAAATATTAAAAGAAAAATTATAGAAACCACTGAAGCTATAATAGGACCAGCACTTTCAGGTAATTTTGCTTCCACAAGCATTTTATTGGCTACTACCCCTGCATATACTGCTAATACGGTGTTGACAATATTATTTCCTACCAACAATGCAGATATAACAGAAGCTTTATTGTCTATAAGTGTCTTTAAACATTTTATTCTTTTAGGGCTAGCTTTCATAGAAGCAAGCGAATACGCATTCAGAGATGTAAAAGCTGTTTCTGTACCTGAAAAAAAGCCAGATATAACCAACAAAAATATAAATATTAATAAATCAGTCATTGTAAAAAACCGTCACAAATCTAATAAGACCACCAAATCGTTATTTAATCTATTTAAAGCTACAATAAAAATCAAGACTTTGCAACATTCTAATTTTTATCAAGAGAAACAAAACTAAAAAATCTTTGTTTTATAGCTAATCTACTGATATAATACAATAAATAATCATAAATTGATGAAGGTATTAAAATGACTGCTAATTATTCAAACATGGCAGATTTCATTCGTGAAAACGCTAAGAAATATCCATACAAAAGAGCTATTATAATTCCAACTAGTCGTGACCCTTATGGTCATGCTGCATATTCTAGTTTAACTTTCAAACAGCTAGAAGATGAAACCAACCGTTTTGCTAGAGGTTTTGAAAAAATAGGAATAAAAAAAGGGACAAAAGTTGTTGTTTTAATTCTTCCAGGAATAGAAATGTACATTACTTGGTTCGCACTTTGTAAGATTGGTGCAACTATGGTTATGATAGATTCTGGAATAGGTCCTAAGAGTATGTCTGCTTGCATTAAGGAAGCAGCTCCTGAAGCTTTTATTGGTATTACTAAGGCTCACATAGCTAGAACTGTCCTGAGATGGTCTCCTGATAGCATAAAAATAAAAGTGACAGTTGGTCCGAAACTATTTTGGGGTGGTTATTCTTTCTATGATTGTCGAGACAACGATAATAGTGAATACCCAATCGCAAAAATGGAAGAAAATGAAACTGCTGCAATGATGTTTACTTCAGGTAGCACAGGTATTTCAAAAGGTGCAGTATACACTCATAGTATTTTATGCAATCAAGTTAAATTTCTTCAAGAAATATATCAATTCAATAAAGATGATTTAGATTTGGCCACTTTTCCACTATTTGGGCTTTTTGACGTTTGCTTAGGTTCAACAGCAGTAATCCCTGATATGGATCCGACAAAACCTGGAAAGGCAGACCCTGTTAAGCTTTTAGAAGCGATAAATGATAACGGTGCTACAGTTATGTTCGGCTCACCTGCTCTAATTGATAATCTTAGCCGATATGGAGAGAAACATAATACAAAAATACCTTCATTAAGAATGGTTATATCTTGTGGAGCACCAGCTCGTAACGATATTCTTAAAAGACTCCAAAATATGCTGAACAAAGGAGTAGAAATATTTACGCCTTATGGTGCTACTGAAGCTTTACCAGTAAGCTCAATAGGCAGTTCTATGATTTTAGGGGAAACAGCTCCCATTACTGATGCTGGTGGAGGAACTTGCGTTGGCAAACCAAATGAACACGTTCAAGTCAGAATAATAAAAATAACCGATGAACCAATAGAAAAGTGGAGTGAAGATATTGTTATAAATGATGGTTCGATTGGAGAAATAGCTGTAAAGGGACCTATTGTTACAAAAGAATATTTCAAAAGACCTGAAAATACAAAGCTTGCCAAAATAAAAGAAGGAAATGAAATATGGCATAGAATGGGTGATGTAGGACGAATAGACGAACAGGGTAGACTTTGGTTCTGTGGCAGAAAATCTCACAGAGTAGAAACAGAAAATGGTCCATTGTTCACTATTCCTTGCGAACGTGTTTTTAACCAACATCCCAAAGTTTTCAGAACAGCTCTAGTAGGTATAGGGAAGCTTGGACAGCAAACGCCTGTAATTTGTGTTGAACTTGAAAAAGGAGTTAAAGACATAGACCCACAGAGTTTATTTAACGAACTTATGGAAATTGGCAAAAAATATCCTCATACCGCCAAGATTGATAAATTTCTTATTCATCCAAGTTTTCCAGTTGACATTAGGCACAATGCGAAAATTGGACGTGAAAAATTAGCTGTTTGGGCAACCGATAATTTAAAGGGAAGAAACTGAAAAACGGAAAGTTGTAATTGATGGTAGGTGGTAAGTGATAGGGTATAGGGAAATTATATAATGATAAAAGTAATGTTTGTATGTTTAGGGAATATTTGTCGTTCTCCAATGGCTGAATTTATTTTGAAAGATATGGTAAAAAAAAGAGGAATAGCTTCTGATTTTGAAATAGCGTCTTCTGCAACTAGCACAGAAGAATGGGGCAATCCTATTTATAGCCCAGCAGCCAAAAAACTTAGCCAAGAAGGAATTGCCTATACAGATCGAAGAGCAGTTCAGTTAAAAAAATCAGACTACAACAAATATGATTATATTATTGCTATGGAAAAAAGAAATATAGAGAACATAAAGCATATATGCGGTCCTGATACAGATAACAAAGTTTCGTTGCTTCTTTCTTATGCAGGCAGAAATGATAATATTGCTGACCCATGGTATACAGGAAATTTTGACATAACTTATGACGAAATACTTGAAGGTTGTGAAGGTTTTCTAACATTCTGTGGATATTAATCAATATATTTAAAATATAGTTGATTATTCGCTTATAAAATAATACTTTACCTAAATCCAATAAGTATTTACAATACAATAGTCAACTTAGCATTGAAAACATAGGAGATAGTATGAGTTTGGTAAACAATCAAATAATAACAACACCAGTAGATCAAATCACTTGGTTAGCAACAATGATGGCTATAGATGGAAATATCCATAAAAAAGAATTTGAAGAAATAATTGATTATGGCACAAAATTAGGACTAGAAGAATCAAGAATAAGCAAAATAGTGTCAAATTCTATAAAAAATAAAAAGAACTTATTTCAGTATCTTAAGCTTGCAGATCTTCCTAGAAATGATGATTTAATGCGTGCATTAATAAGAGTAGTTTATGCAGATGGTAAAATTGCTCAACAAGAGATCCAAATGCTAAAACTAGTCGCTAATAAAATGCAAATGTCAGGAAATGATTTAAAAAATCTTTTAGAAGATGAAAAGCGAAAGTTTATTCTAAAAAATCAACAAAAATCATAAAATCATATCTAATGATTTTTACCAAACTGTCTAACAACTAGGTTTCAACAACATAATACTTTATTCTTTTATTTGGCTATAGTTACATTTATAGAACCACTATTGCCAGCGTTATCTTGTGCAGTAAGGTTGACTTTATGTGGCAATTTAATATTACTAGGTATCAAAACATATATTTCTTTATGGTCTGAATCAGCATAAGTTTCAACTTTTATTCCATTAATAGTTGCTTTACCGCTAAGCCAAGCAACCCCTTCCCCTAAATCAGAACATTTAAAAGCATAGACATTGCCAAGCTGATAGTGAGTAAAATGCCGTGCATAAGTAAACGATGGTGGAATCAAGTCTTCTAGGACAATATAACGCCCACCTTTACGAGTTGAAAATTTTAGTCGACCATTTTCAATTTCTTCACCATTGTGAGAATATATTCCATTATTATTAACATTATACACTCCAAGCTTTTTAAAGTCACCTTTATAAGCTCTAGGTTTAATGCGAACAACAACTTCTGTATCAAAAACTATATTATCTGGAGTAAATTGCCAAATAGCACTATAGGCTTTAAGAAAGCCATCTCTTTTATTCCCACCATCACTAGGATTATTGTTTACATTTATAACATCTACAAGAAGAGGAAAATGTAAAGAATTCTTTTTAAATTCAACTTCAATATCATTTTCAGATATTTTTCCACCCTTTGAATCAACAAAAAAAGATTTGGAAAGCACTTGATTGCCTTCAAGCCAAGCTCCACCCGTCCAACATTGTTCATTTCTAAATGCAAGTTCCATTTTTTGGGTATTATACAAACAGGGCACAAGATGTTTTCGATTAAGACTGTCTTTTACCTCAACACAACCACTTTTTATTATTAAATCATCATTAGTTGCCACTTTTTTAGAATAATCATTGTTTTTACAAACAACAATTGTTTCAAATAAATTTGTAGTCTTTTCAGAAAAAACATATTTACTGAATTCTTTTTGCATCAAAGGTCTAGCAAAATCATAATTTGATTTTTTTATTTCTCCGTAAACTTTGACTTTGTTTAAACCGTAATCTGTAGCTAATACTTCTACTGAAGCTGTATATCCAGGCAATGTATTCGCATTTACTACCCCACTCCACGCCACATAATCCTTTGAAAAAGGTAAGGTTTCATAAGGCATTTTAAACAAATTTACAACAAAACCTGTACCTGTCATATTAGATTTAAAATAATCATAAACCCAAGGGCACTGTCGAGTATTGTCATAAGAAAATTGATAGAAATCTCTTTGTAAAAGCTTTCTTCCATTTAAAGTTAAACTAATATTTTCAACTCCATATTTGTGACCAATTCCACTGGTATCAGCAATTCCAAGTTGAAAACCAACTTTTCCCCAAACAACAGGAGAAGCAGAAAGAGAATATAATTCTTTTGGCTTCTTCTTATCTTTAATTAAAGAGTATTTTTTTCCTAAAAAACTTCCATCTATAACAGCACCATATTCCATTGGCTCAACATAAAAGCCATAAATATTTGGGAAAATATTATCTTTGGGTCTATAGCCATATTTACAAGGAGCAATAGGTTCATCTTGAAAATTTCTCATTTCAAAATGTAAATGAGAAGGTCCTGCTCCACTTTCACCAGAATAAGCAACTAACTGACCTTTTTTTACAGGGAATTTATCTGCCTTAAAGAATTCGGTTACACCATGACGTGAGCCTTTTGCTTTAAGTTTAGAATCAATATAATCTTTAATAGGACCGTTAAAGCATTTCAAATGACCATAAACTACTCTCACTCCAAGTTTAGGATGGTCAATATATAATCCAAAACCATAACCAGTAAACTGAACTGAAGCCCTTGAAATAAAACCATCTTCGATAGCATATACAGGGAAACCATTTGTCTGCTTTGTTCTAATATCAAGACCAGCGTGGAATCTCATTCCTCTAAATTCAGCAAAACTTGAACTTTGTGATATTTCAATATCAAGAGGCCATCTAGGTTTATTTTCTGTAGCACAATTAGCACTTATATTAAAGGAAGAAAAAGCCAGTATAAAAAAAAGAAGAATTTGTATTTTTTTCAAAATGATGCCCCATAATTCAATTAGTTGGAATATACTAACACAAACAAAAAAATAGTACAACTCTGAAAAACCAAAGTCATACTATTTTTTTATCTTAAATCTTATATCTTATATCAGAACAAATATTCTAAAGAAGCAAATATTTCTTTGTTATATACTAAATCGCCAAAATTGTATTCAAGTTCTTGAGAATCGTTATGAAATTCGCTGTAATAAGTTCTTTCATAGGCGGCTCTGACATTTAACTTTAATTTATCGCTTAACCAGCAATTATAGTCAAATTCGGTAACAGGCTGAACATGACTATTCCAATCAGATGGGGCACCTCCCCAATTTCTGTAAGCCATATTTCTCCATTTTTGAGAAATTTTCCAATCATGACTTTTCCTTTTATAGAATGAATATGTAAATCCACTTTCTAGATAACGATAATCAGCCAAATCCATAGAAATATTGTCGTAACGTCTGATAAAATGTTCTGTTACCCAAGAAAACTTATAATCTTTATTGATACGCCAAGAGAAATCGGCAGTAAACTGATTTTGGTCAAAATCAAGGATAGCATTTTGAACTGAATTTCTTTCATGATAAGTTTCATCCAACTTGATTTTGTAATCTTTATTAACATTTTTTACCCAACCAATATGATAAATGTTGTTTTTATGAGCAGAAGTTCTAGTATTTTCATCGTTATAAATATAGCGATAATCTGTAGTAATATAAGTTCTTTTACCCTTTTTGAAAGTAAAGCCATTAAATATATTTACTTCTTCATAACCTCTGGGCTGGTCAGATTTATATTCCCTTTTAGTATAATCACCATTGAAATTATAAGTAACATTTTCATTCATTGGCAATTCATAATCTAATTGAACAAAGTCATCATAATAACTTGTTCTAAAAGCAACTAAGGATTCAACATCATAAATTCTTCTTTCATAAGAATTAGATAATTTTAGTTCTGCTTTATTGCCAGAATACGTATTATTAATTTCTGCATAAATATTTAAATTGTCATAATCCAAATTGTTGACATTATCATACTTTACAGATGAACCGTTAATTTCTAAATATTTTGTTCCATTTTTAGAATACCAAGTTTCTTGATCACCTGCTAAATACTGTTTATAATCAGAACGATTATTTTTAGGATAAGTCTTGGTTTTTACTCCGACATTTATAACTCTATCTCTATTTTTCCAATTTTTGGCATAAAGCAGTTCAGCCAAATTTGTTCTATAATTTTTTGTAGAATCATCAGGATACCAAATATGTTGCAATTTATCTCTAAGGGTTACAGCACTACCATCACCATTTTTTTCAAAATAAGAAAGAGTAAAATGGTTTTCTTTTGATTTTTCATTTCTTTCTTTGGTTAAATATTTTTCATCAAAAGTCCAAGAACGATTCTCATCAATTTCATAAGTCAGCATAAGTCTGCCATTTGTTTGATCGTTTGGGATTGTTCCACCCATATTTGGATTTCTATGTTCTTCATCAGAATTTCTATATTGAAATTTTAAATTGCCAGACCAATGTATTTTTTTCTCTTTTTTATTTCCTTTTCCATTATCATCAGGAATGGCAATTTGTGGAGGAGCGATAATTAAATCATTTAAATCGGAATCAGAACTATCAAAAAGATTAACTTCATTATTGTCATGATTTATATTATTTTCTATTAATCCAAAATCTTCTTTTTCAGCTATCTGATTGTCGTCTTTATCATTATTATCTATAGGATTGTTGGTTTCATCTCTATTTTCTGAACTGTTCTTATATTCATCATCGGAATTAAACTTTTCAGAATATAAATCCCTAGCTTCTCTATAAATATCATCTACACGACTAAAACTTTCTATTAATTCAGCACTATCGTTTGGATTATTAGAAAGAGTAATATTATAAAGATCTTCAAGCATTTTATGTCTATCTTCGATTTTATCAAAAACAGATTCCGCTTTCATTTGAATTTCAGAAGCCTTATCTTGATTGTTTCCACTATTATCACTTATCTTTTTGCCCATATCTTGTAATGTATGTAACGAATTAGCAAAAAAAGATTCATATCTAACAAATGCCTTTAACGTTTTCTGACTTTGTGCAGAAACAGCGAACACAGGATTACTAATCGCTAATGCAGATAAAAGCAATATATATTTAACTTTACTATTCATAGATTTTTCCTTTATTTATTAAGAACATCTTCTAACTGATTTTTTAAATTTTCCAAGCAAGAAGATAATTCAGAAGCTTCGTTATCCAAGTCGTTCATAGCTTGTTCTATTTTTTCAAAAGCATCTTCAACTTGATTATATTCGGATGTTTTATAAGAAGAACTATTAAAACTTTTTTGGACTTGCGAATACATTCTGTTAGCTTTTTCATAAGATCTGCCCATTTTATCATATTTCGCAAGACAACTGGTTACTGTTTTAATAAAACGTTTTTGAGCTTCTCCGTTATGAGATCTTTCGATAGAATTATATTCAGCTAAATATTTTCTAACTTCACTAGCATAAGTAGGAACAGTTTCTTCAATGTCACTTATTGTTTTTATCATACTTGAACTAATTTCAGGAACAGATGCGAAATTTCGCATAGCCTTCTGAATAAACTTATAATTAGACTCATACTTGCTCCTGAGGTTAGAAATCAAACTTGATGTTTTGCTATTAACTGGGATAGCTGCAATTTCAGAAGAAAGTCTGTTCAAATCGTTCATATACTTTTCACACATATCAGCAGCATTCTTAAAATCACTATAAGATGAACCTTCCATAACACTATCAATAGATTCTTTTGCTTCATTAAAGACGCTTTCTATGCTGCTCGAAACACTTTCAATACTTTCTTGAATATTTTCATCTAAATCCAAATCAATTTCTTTTTCTTCTTTTAATTGGTTTTCTTCTTGTTTGTGACCAGTTAAATTTTCTAATGAAGCACCTTGAAGTTTTACTAAAGAAGAATTAACTTTTGCAACAAGTCCTTCAATCTTTTTAATAGTTCTAAGACAATTTTCTCTAGCAATAATTGCACTTTTTACAAAAGCCTGTGTTTTTGTATCCTTTTTATTTGCTGCACTAATAGTAGCATTTAATTCTTCTAATGCACCTTTGAATCGGCTAGATTCGATTCTTAAATTTTCAACTTTATTAGCAACTTTAATTAGTCCATCTTTGTCTTTATTCTGAACTTTTTCGTTCATTTCGCCAACAAGAACAGTATATTCAGATTCAAATCGACCTGTTGTTTCTCTTATATTTTTCGATTGTTCCATTAATTTATTCTTTATCTGATTATCATCAAGTTTATCATCCATTTTTTCTAAATCTTGAAGCAATTCTTGCTTTACTTCTGAAGATTTAATTGGTGTGGATTTGCTCGAACCGTCAGCTTTTAAAGTTAGGCTACTGCCAGCAGGAACATGAAACACCTTACCTGTTAGTTTTGATCTAACTTCTGCCAAGCCATTAATGACATCAATTTTATTAGTGTTTTTATCTTTACTTTGATGTAATCTGAGGATAGTTCCTTTTATACCCGCAACGCACTGGCTCATTTCAAAATCTAAGTTTTTACCTTCAGACATCTTCTTTATATTGCCCCATATACAGCCAGCAAGCATTTCAAATTTATTAGTGTTGCCATCTTCTGTACGTATAATAAGAGTAGTTTCAGGTTTAATAACGAAAGTGCTCATATCTCTGAGACCTAAAATAGCCCCAGAATCTTCTTCTGTTTTAATTCTGTCATCTTCGTAAATAATAGTATCTAATTCTGCAAACTCATAAGCATCATCTTCTTCTGCATTTGGTCTAATTTTAACTTCACCATAAAAATCATTAAATCTAATATCAGAATCTTTTCTTTCTCCTGCCACGACAGGTAAAGCAATAGCAATTGCCAATGCAATCATCAAAAAAATCTTATAATTTTTCATTTCTTACCTCATTATTTTTAAGGGAAATAAGTCAATTTGTGAAAACATAACACGAGAAAAGAAAAAGAGCAAGTAAAATATAGGTTTTCTCCTCTCTTCTTTTTACCTACCACTTACACCAATCATTACCTAAAAAACTGGATTGCCACGGTGTCTATTCGACACCTCGCAGAGGCTGTGCTAAAACTAGCTTTTTAGCACATAATTAGATTATTCTAATTATTTTAAAATCCCACTTAATCCCCCTTTACGAAAGGGGGCAAGGATAAATGCCTGTGCATTAAAAAATTTAGCAAATTTCGAGTTTTCGCACAGCCTCTCGCAATGACGTTATAGCACTAAACTATCTTTGGGTTAAACAATCCTCTAATCTTTCTCCTCTCACCTTTTTACCTACCACTTACCACGCCAAGCTTCGGCTTGGCAATACCACTTACCACGAGAGCCGTAAGGCTCTCTTAACTTATATCTTAACAATATTTATCTCTAGGTTCTTATCACTAGAATTACCGCTAATAGATTTTATAAAAAATCTGAAATAGTTGCCAGAATTAGCTTGTTCTGGAGTTAATTTATAGAATACTGTATAATTTGATTTCAACGATATCGATTCTTCTGTAGAACTTACATTTCTATTATGGGAATTGAGTCTTAACCAGTCGTTATATTTGAACCTTACATTTGTTGTCATAGCCTCGCCATTATTGTTTTGTTCTGTCATCAGATATTGATGTTGTAAAGCAAGATGCCAGTCTCGCTGTAATTCATCTAAACTTTCTGGAGAACCTAAAGTTTGAGGAATTACTGTATTTAAAGCACTTCCAGTAAAAGGTAATTGAATAAGCTTTTTAAAGCTTTCTGAACCGAATCTGTCATTTAGATAAAGCATAAATAAGCCATTTCTGCCATATTTCGGGTAACGACTATTCAATCCATCTTCACTAGCAATATAGAACGGATAAACATTTCCGAAAGTGCCTTCTTCTCCTGTAAAACAATTGTTAAACCTAGAATCATTACCAGTGTATTCTATAGCAATAGTTCCACCTGTCTTGTAATCATATAAACCCGAATATTGATTTTCTCCTCTAGCTCTTCTAAATAAAGCTTCCGCACAAACAGAGCAACCTTCGTCAAAAAACAATTCTTCTTCATATTTTTGAGCATCGTTAGTATCAAAAGAATAAACCCCATTGCGAAAAGCTCTCTGACTAAAATTAATCAAATGTTGATATTCATGACAAAGATTTGTTATCGCTTCATATCTATTATAATTATTATCTATACCATTGATGGGTGGAGCCAAAAGAATCAAATCACGAGGGTCTTCAAAATCCTCTTTCATACAATAATTCAAATATAAACCTAATAGACTTGAACTTAAATAGGATAAATATGGTGTAATAATAACAGATAATTTGCCATCATTATCTACATCATACATTTCACCAAATTTTTCATCCATAAATTTATAAATATTAACTGTATCTGAATCAAAAACTCTGGTTAATGCAAAAGGACCATCTTTAACAAAGCTTTCCATTACATCTTTATGTGGCGAGTAACTACCCCTTGAATTTTGGTCTATAAAGAATTTTGCATGTTCTGTTTCAGCAACTAATTTACAACCATTTAAAAGATGACTTTTACCATTTAAATCAGTTACCATTAGATCATAAGAATTGCCAACTATTTCATAGCTATGGTCAACCCCATCAAGACCTGCTCGAACAGAACAAATTACGTCTCTCTTGCTTTTCTGTTTTGAGCTATTTATAAAATTCTTTCTAAATTGTACTTCTGCTTCATCTCGTTCTTGTTGTCTATAGAAATAAGCAAAGTCACCCAATACACTTAGTTGAGGCTCATTTCTTACTGATGCCCTTATAGAAGCTGAAACAGAAGAAATTAAAGAAATAGATAGTGAATTACTAGATTTATTAGTAATAGAAACAAAATAAGTTGCGTTTGTTGGTAAATCTGCGGCAACATTAGTTGAATTACTATTATAAGTATAAATATCATTGGTATTTTTATTGAAAGTTGGAGCAGTTTCAAATACTGTCGGCAAATCTGAATCTGGTTTAACAGGATTATAGCCACCGCCACCATTTCCACCACCATCATCTCCTCCGCTACTGCCACAACCAAGTAGCATAGATACAGACAAAACAACTATTAAAAAAAATATTCTATTTATACATTTCATATTCAACATTATTTTAATCCTAGTAACAATTATATAATCTATATATATCAAACAATACAAAAAATCTACATTATTATTTTGTGACTGCTCATAATTTAGGCAAAAAAAAAGGCCACACTCTATTAAGGTAGCCTTGACCAAGGAAAGGAATGATTGAAGACAACTGACGAATAAGTCGTGCAGTGTTGCCATATTATATGCAAAACTTATGCCAACTTTTTCATCTAAGAAAATATTTTTTTATTTATTGATATAATTCCGCTAATAATAAATCTTTTAAAGAATAAAAAAGTATAAAAATATAATATAAAGATAAATGTTAATTATTTAATCATAAATAATTAACAAAAATTGATGATAATTTTTTTATCAAACAAAATATACTGTATAAAAATTAAACAATTATGTATATAAAAAAAACCGCATTTAGTTTTTTCTAAATGCGGTCTTTTAGGACTTTATTTATCAGTTACCAGTAGGAAGATTAAAATTATCTGGAAGTTGCAAAGTTGAAATTGCGTGTTTATAAATCAACTGTTTTTTGCCTTCTGATTCTAATAAGATAACAAAAGTATCAAAATCTATAACTGTACCTTGAATCTGAAAACCTTTCATCAAAAAAATCTTAACCTGTTCTTTTTGTTCTTTTAGATACTGAAGAATATTGTCTTGAATGTTAATAGCTGGCATTCTTTAAGTCCCTCCGTTTTATTTCTTTTGCTATTAATAAACCATTTTATACAAAAATGTCAATCTTTTCAAGTTACTTTCTATTTTTTAAATTAATTTAACGTGTAATAACCTTAAGAATTATCGGAATCAAATTTTGAAAACCTTTAGATAAAAGATTTATCTTTTTATTAGCCCATTCTTTTAAGTTTTCAAAATCAGAGGAAATAAAAATCAAATCTTTTTCTGATTTCATTTTTATAGTTACATTTATTCCTTTTTTATTCAATTTTAATTTAAATCTAAATAATCTTCCTGCTAATTTTTTAACAAAATCATCATCTTCTTCTTTGCCTGTCGTTGCAACAGTAAATTCTTCTATACCATCATTAGTTAATTTATAACTGACTTGTAATCTAATGAATGGTTCAAAAGGATTCTTTACCATCTTTGAAATACTATCAGGTAATCTTTTAAGAAAACTTTTATGATCATAATAGAGTTGAATAAAAGTATCTTCATTAAACGGCAAAACTTTTGAGAAACTAGCAACATTTTCTTTAGTAATTGGCTTTTGAGAAAAATAAACTTCATTATCAAAAGTTACGCAGTAAAATTTACCAATTGGAAAAAAGAATATTTCATGCTTATTATCCGTATTATTTTCTTTATCTGCTTCTTTACAGTAATAAGCTGAAAAGATACCATCTTTAATATCTTTACCACTTAAACTATTAGAATTTATTCTAATTATAGCAGTTTTAGAAGCAAATAATAATCTATCTGGAATGATAGTAACATTACATTTAGTAAGTTCATTTATATTAGGGAAAAACTTATGCAAAAATTTAAAAAAGTCAGAACAAAAATTAATTGCTAAAGAACATTCTTCCATACTTTCAGGAAGCTTGCTCTGTTCTTGAACAGTAGTTTCATCTGAAACATTTTTATTTTCATTTTTTTTGTCTTCTTCTGGAACAATAATATCATCCTGTTTTAATATCTTATCTTTTTTTTCGCTACCATTTAATTCGTAAGTATCAAACAATGGTTCTTTTAAGCTTTTTTCGCCATTATTCAAATCAGAACATATTTTTGTAACTTCAATTGCTTTATCAAACATTTTTTCTTCTTGATAAAGTTTAGAAATACTTGTTAAAATATTTAACACTTTCGATTTGTTGGCTTTTTCACCTAATATTCCATGATAGTTTGCCAAAGCTTCATGATAGGATTTCAAACGAACAGCCAAATATAAAGTCTGATCAGGATCTTTTAATTCCGAATCTGCTTTATAAGCTTCTTTTAAATAAGTTAATGATTTTTCAAATTCATTTTTTTCTAAGTAAATCCTTCCTATATGCAAAAGGATTTCGCTCTGTCCAGGAGCAAGAGAATCGGCTTTTAACAAATAGGTTAAAGCATTATCTAAATCATTGTTCCTAAAATAAGCCCATCCAAGAGTATCTAGATAAGAAGGGTTGTTAGGTTCTAGCTTTATAGCTGTTTTCGCCATATTAAGAGCTTTTTCACTAAAAGCATTGATTTCTGTATAAAGATAAGCAAGATTATTTAAAGCTTCTGCCGACTCTGGTCTTAACTCAATAGCTTTTTCATATTGTTCAGCAGCTTTTTTATATTTATTAGTGGAATAATAAAGAGTAGCAAGATGATAACGAGATTCATAAACATTGCTTTTTAAAGAAATAGATTTTAAAAGAGCTTCCTCTGCTAATTTATATCTTTTATTTTTAAAAGCCGCCCATCCAAGACTATCTTGGAAACCTGCATTATCTGGAGAATGATTCACAGCCTGCTGACAGAGATCCATAGCTTTTTGAGAATTAACCCCATATTCTGCATAAAGGTAGCCTAAATTATTTAAAGCATAAGGATTAGAAGGAGCTAAATCTATTATTTTCTTATAAACAGCTTCTTCCAGCCAAAAAGGTTCTTTCTTGCCTTTAGACTGATAATCTTCATGAAGCCCCATATAAATGCTTAATATAGCATTTTGAAGTTTAGGATTACTAATATTTAAAGATGCAGCCTTTTCATAAGATGCCACAGCTAAAAACAAAGAAGACTCTGAATTTCCCAAAAATCTGAAACATTGGCCTAAAACATAATAATAACTTGAATTTCGTGGGATAAGAGTCAATGCAACTTTTAAATCTTCTTCTGGTTTCATTAGAGCAAAATAGTTGTTAGGTCTACTCTTTAAAGCCTGAAAAAGAATACCTTTAGCAATCCAATATTCCGCTCTATCATGTAATTCTTCTTCATATTCAAGAAGTAATTCTTCAAATTCCTGATCTTTTTTGCTTTCTGGATCGTCTTCTTTATCACAACTAAGTAAAACACCATTATAAAAAATATTTCTTAGTTTTTCTTCAACACTAGGCTTTTCTTTTCCTTCTAAAGAAAAATATTTATTTCCAGCTTCTATCAAAGCAGAATGTTTTGGAGTATCAGAAAGTTTTATTAAAGTAAACCACCTTAATATTGCATGATACTGAGAAATTACATTTTTATCGTTTTCAAGAATATATTTTTTTAGTAATTGAAGATTATAATCTGCTGATTTAGTTTTTTCAAAATTAACTTCTCTATGCCTAAAAAGAGGTAATCCAAAATCGAAATTTATTTCAGCTTTTAAGCTTGAACATAAAGTTAATGTAAATAAAACTGTAGCTAGAATAATTTTTTCTAACGATTTTACAATCATTCTTTGCCTCCGATTTTTAATTCTGTCGTCTATCTAGTTATCATAGTATATCAATAATATACATTTCAATCAAATTGTTATTATTATACTTTTACTTTTTATTCAAAATTTAATACATTGCTAATTGTTTTGCTTCTTCAAAAGTTTTTCCAATTGAAAGAAGTCTTAAAATTTCAGCAATAGAACTCCAGCTATTTTCGTCTAATAATTTACAAGTTGCAATATAGGAAAGTCTATAAAGCTTAATTGCCATAAGTCTATTTGGAGAGTTCCGAAAACCATCGTCTATTTCTTGAAAATCTAAATCATCATCAAATTCATAATCTTGAACTTCCGATAATCCATCTAAATCTTTTTCAAAAATTTGGGCAAGACCTTCGTTAAACCAAACAGGACAATTTCCCGAAGTAATCAGATAAATAACATGATGAGTATACTCATGATAAATAGCCCCTTTTAAAGCCAAAGGAATAGAATTAAGGGGAACAGGAAGTTTTATTTTTCCATCATACACTCCACCAGCCCAGTCTGGCAAATCATGAACCATTTTAAAATCATTTGTCTGAAACAACAAGACTTGAGCTTTTTGTTCAGGGTAAAAGTTTAATTTACTTCCAATTTCATCATAAGCATTTTCCAACTGACCAACAAGCTCCTCCGCCCATTCTTCCGAGAAAGATTCAGGATAAGCAAGTTCAAAGTGTTTGCTACTTAAAGTGTTTGTGTTTTGTTCTAGCGAAACTTCTTTATCTAGCTTATTCAACAAATCCATGCACTTTTTGTCAGTAGCATCTACTTCCAAACTTTTATTAAGATAGAATCTACTTTCTGTAAGCCTACCATTTAAATATAAAAAACGAGCTAAAATATAATTTATTTTTGAATTATCAGGGAATCGTTCCAAATATTCTTGAAGAGTAGATATTGCAGATTCTGAATTTTCTATTTTTTGATATGCTGTAGCAGCTTTTATAACTAATTCACTATCATTAGGTCTTAGTTTTAGAAGTTCTTTTATCTCTTTATCTGCATCTGCAGTATTTTTAACCGTTACTAAAGTCGAAAGGAGATTAAGCCTAATAGAAATATCTTCGGGCTTTTGTGCTTTCGCATTCTTAAATTGCCTTACCGCTTCTTTAAAATTTTGCTGTTTGGCATAATAAACTCCAAGATTGTTTCGTGCACAAGCTAAATTTGATAATGCAGTTTCATTAAAAGGGTCTATCCTACAAGCTTTTTCAAAATCTGATATAGCCCCTTCCATATTGCCTTGTGATATTTTATAAATTCCCTGTCTGTTTAAAATCCAAGAATCATCTGAATTGTTAGCAAAAGCTGGAGTTATAGCAATAAATAAAGCAAATACAATTACAAAACTAGCAATCAAAAATTTTTTATTTTTAAATTGCCTAAACAACAAGAGCAGACAACTCACATTAAAAAAGTATCTCATTATGCTTTTAAATCTAGTATTCCGTGTATTCCATCTTTAATATGGGGTTTCTTTTCTTCTTCCTCTTTGGTATCCTTTCGCTTTCGCCTTTGTCCCCCACTCTGCCCTCTTCCGTTTTCTTCATCTTCCTTTCTTATTGTTTTTCCTTCCGAAGCCTGAGTTCCTTGGACTGTATCTGTTTTTGAATTTTGAAGATTTTGGTTTTGAGCAACTTGTTCTTGTAATCCAGCTTCTTGTGTTTTTTGATTGTCGCGAATTTTGCCAACATCTTCTGTATTTACAAACGTAGTTTTAATATCTATAGGGCGAATAGACATATAACAATTCTCCTTATATAACTAGTATCGGAAATAAAAGGACAATTATAAAGATGTTTTATTCGATTTTAAGCATCTAATACAGATGTAGAAATATCTTTTGCGCTAGCTTCTTCAAGTAAATATTTGCCAATTTCATCAAGAATCTTATTCATATCATCTTTAGAAGTAATATTTGAAGAAGTATATATGAAAAATGCGATATTTTTGGTAGGTTCAAAAACTTTTGTAGCTTGCGAATCTTTAACTGGGGTTCCAATTGCTTCTGCATTAGTCTTTGCAACTAATAGCAGTTTTTTCAAAGAAAGAATCTGCCCTTCTTTATTAAAAACATATTCTTCACTTTCCTGACCTACTCTTAAACAGAGATTGAAACCAGACTTATCAAGGTCAAAAACACTAATAGGCAACTTATACTTTAAAGAAATATGATTATTAATATCAACTATATTGTTAATATAATTGAAACTTCCTCTGTTGATTAAATCTTTAAAAAGATATTCCGAAGCTGGGCGGCTTCTTCCCGAAGGATGAAAACCAAAAGTTTTTAATAAGCTTCTAATCCCTTTTTGCATATTATCAGGATAAGCATAAGATGGAGATAACATTTCTTGAATGTCATCGTTAATAATTTGTATATATTTATCAGAAGAAGGTTTTACACTAATATCAAAAGCTTCTAAGAAGCCGATTCTTAGATTAGAATCAGGTAAGTCAAAAGAAACGTTAGTTTTCATAGTTGCCTCTTTCTTTATTTTTTCTTTATTATACATTATACTATCTTAATCTACAATAACTCTATTAGAACTACAATTTTTTTGCCAAGAGATTTTGTTTAAGGATAATCTTTATGAAAGGTGAGAAGTGAGAGATTAGAGATAAGAGAGTAGAGATGAGAGGAATGTTTTAACAATCGCTAGTTTGTGGCATTTCTAAAGGCTCTCCTTGAGGACAATCACCACCCATCACATACCACCTACCACTTCTCTTTCGAAGCTCCCCCAATCTTAGATTTGGGGAGCATCTTGGGTTATTAGAAACTTTTGTAAAAGCACAATCTAAACACTTCCCTTCTCCCTAATCTCTCTCCTTATAATAAAAACGTCATTGCGAGCGTAGCGTGGCAATCCAGTAAAACAATAACTACAACAAAAACCAACTACAATAAAAATGACTTAATAAGCTCAACAAAATTTCATTAATAACCAAGGTTATACTGCTCAAGAAGTTCGGCCGTTTCTCTCTGGTCTACAATGTATTCCAAAAACTCGCCACGAATTTGACCGCCGTAAGCTTCGCCGAGTATATCAGAGCGGTCATATTCATCGGTCGCCTTAATTCTGAATTTGGCGAAGCCGATGACCTGAACAGAGTTTTTAAGATTTGTTGTATCTAACTGCGTTGGGCTAGAAAGCGAGTCTAAGTTGTCGTAATCAGCGGCTCCTGAGTTGCTTGCTCCAACTTTAAGGTCATAAATTGTATAACTGCCGTCAGTAATCGCTTGGTCAGAAGATTTGGTCACTGTAGACTGATAAGCCTTGACAGAATCAGGAACTCCGACAATTGGAACAATCACAATCTGGTCTGGTGTATAGCTTGCAAGTTCGATTTTTCCTGTAATGGTGTTTATGCTGTTAGTGGTTTCGTCTGTATATTTGCCTTTATCTGTGGAAATAATACTAGCGAAGTTCACAGGAGATTCATAACCATAAAGCATCCATTTAGAATAGTCACTGCTACATCTGTTGCCATCGTTGTTAAGGTCTACACAGCCATATTGGTATTTTGTTCTGCCTGGAATAATTTCTCCGATACTTGTTTCTTTATCGGAAGTTGAGCCAAGCAAAACATTGTTTAAAACAAAACGTTCGGCATTGATGTTCGATGCATTATGTCCACCCATTAAAGCGAAATGTCCTTTCTTTTCTCCTTGAGAATTGGTTAGCTGACCTCCTAAATACTGCCATATAGAATTATTAGTATAATATGACATTTTGTCTATTCCACTTTTTATACAACTATCGTTAAAAGAACTTGTTGCACCTGAACCAGCTTTAGGAGTACCAGCCACTTGGCAAAGAGGACTAAATTTATAATCATTATGAATGGTCCCTGTTCCAGATTGAGCATTATATATACTAGAATAACCATTTTGCTTAGGTAGTTGTAAATAAGAAAAATTTTCAAAAACCATACAGTTGTCATAAGAATCCTGAAGATTTTTTGTTTTATAATAAGCACCCTGTTGCAAAGAAAGATCTAGGGTTTCGGCAGCAAAACACTGGGTGTACATGAAGCCACCACTTAAAACATGTTCCTTGATTTTTTGGGCAACACCCCATTTCATTTTTTGGTAAGAAGTAGCCTTGCTAAACCATTTAGCACATAAATTAGCAGGTGACAGATTTAAATCAGAAGTTGTAAAAGCTTCTGGAAATTCTTCATCATCAGTATAACCATAATGTTCATTTAAATAGTTATAAAACTTACAACCTTTAAAATTAGTCTGGTTACTTAAATTGTTTTCATCAAAAGTTCCACAGGTTCCACATCTAGAAGCACTATTATGACAGTTAGTAAGTAACTTATATTCTGTTTCTTTCCAACCTTGTAATGTATAAGTATAATAACCTGATGTTAATGTATAACTAGTATTCATATAATTCCTACAATAACAACATGCAAGTTTTTTTAAATTACCTTCAGCAGTTGCTTTTGTTTTACTTCTTGTTCCCTTTGTTCCTATAGGTAAATTATAATAGCAAGGTAGTGAACAATTAGCACATTTTGTTGGAAAATCTCCACCACAATAACTAGAACCGTCACTTTTCGTTAAACCCGTAAAATCTTCGTGGTGCAAGTGAATCCAGTCAAATTTGTCTAACTCTCCATTTAAAATTTCTATGTCGAATACTTTAGTGTTGTTACTTTTATTGTAATTTGTCGTTCTATCCCAACCATTAGGGTTTGTGGGACTTTTTGGAAGTGCATAATTTCCATAAGGTATTTTTGCGGCGACAAGAATTTCCTCAACAGGATCTAAGCCAGATTGAGAAGAATAAATTGCTATTTTGGGTCTATTTATTAATGGAATAATCTGCTCATTACTTATACTTCCGTTGTTTATTCCTGTAAGATAATCATTTATTTCTTCAACCGATATAGACGGAGCACCTACTAAATTTAAAAGCTGCCGTATACGGTCAGGTTTTGCCTGTTCATAATTGACATTGTAAACAGCTGATTTAAGTTTTTCTTCAAAATTGTTGTTCCTTTGTAATAAAAATCCACCGCCATTGTCGCTTAAAAGCCAATATGCAGGTGTTGCAGAATCTCCATCTGCTCCATCTATCTGCAAAGCATAAAAGACAGCTCCATAAGCTAATACCGTTTTTGTATCGCCTGACTGCTTTCCACTTAAACCAGTAGGAATATAAATCATATAGTCGTCTTCGCCAATCAGTG
>CAJOQX010000135.1 GCA_905236865.1 Candidatus Rifleibacteriota bacterium | reverse complement strand
TTTTCTCCAATGGGTTGTCAATCAATTGCCATATCTAGCAAAACTCAAAAAAGAGAAGCGGCTTTAAAGTTTGCAAAATTTATGTTTGATTATGAAATTCAAAAAAACTTTACTATGGCAAATTATGGTTTACCTGCTAGACGAAAAGTTTTTGCTGATCCAGAATTGAAACAAGACCCTTATTTGCAAACTTTTATAAGACAGCTTCAAATGAGTTCAAAAGTCTATACGTATCCTAATCAAAGCGATATTTATAAATCAGTTAATGAAGCATTAGTAAAAGTTTTAAATGGCGATTTAACAGTAGAATACGCTTTAGATGATATTGAAAAAGATTGGAAAACGAATCATAAATGAATCGTTAAATTTTAATGGAACATCTTAATGTATCTTTAATAGTAGCATTAATAGGCGGTATAGTAGATTTAGATTCAACCGCTGTTGTTCAATGTATGATTTCTCAACCTATTGTTGCGGCTCCATTAACAGGACTTATATTAGGAGCAATGCTTGGAAATTATATCGTTGGTCTTAGATTGGGCTTGATGGTTGGGGTTATTTTGCAACTTGTGTGGATAGAACAGTTGCCATTAGGAATGAATGTTCCACCTGATGCTGCTTTGGCTTCAGTTTTGTCTGTTGCCCTAGGTTTTTGTGCTGGTTTTGATTATATTAACGAATATTCTAAAAGAGAAGTTTGTTATACTGTAGCTTTGTTGGTTTCTGTTGCATTAGGTCTTTTGGGAAGAAGTTTAGATATGTTTGTCAGAAGAATCAATACAAACATAGATTCTATTGTTAATCAGAAAATCGAAGACAATAATTTTAGTTCTATTAGAATAGGTCATTTGTCTGGTGGAGTGATAATATTTGTAAAAGCTTTTATTTTTTGTTTTCTAGTAATATGGTTTGGTGTAGAACCTGTTAAATATTTTACTCAAATGATGAGTATGACACAGAGTGGTGGTTTTATAGTTGTTCAAGGTTTACTTCCAGCAGTTGGTTTTTCTGTATTAGCTAGTATGTGTCTAAAAGATAAAACAGAAATAAAATATTTCGTTGGTGGTATTTTAATATTTACTCTGTTTCCTCAAAATATATTAATTCCAATTATAGCTTCTGTAATGGTTATGGTTAGTTATTACTTCAAAAAAGATAAGAAGCCTAAGAAAGGGAAAAAATGACTCTTTCTAAATGGCTGTTATTTAAAATTGCTTTGAGAAGTTTGTTGTTACAAGCCTCTTGGAACTATCGTGGAATGATGAGTATGGGTTTTTTATATTCGATTGCACCAGGTTTAGATTATATTTATGAAAACCAAAATGCCAGAGAAATGGCTTATATGCGTCATTTTGAATACTTTAATACTAACCCTTATTTTTCCTCGATAGTTATGGGGGTTACACTAGCTTTAGAAGAAAAATACAAAAATGGTGAAAAAGTTGTTGATCCAGAAATGATACATAATACAAAAGAAGCTTTAATGACATCGTTGGCTGCTATTGGAGACGGGTTGTTTTGGGATAGCTGGCGACCTTTTGTTGCAACTTTTTCAATTATTTTTGCAACTGCAAATTATAGCTTGACACCTTTTGTTTTTTTGATTTTGTATAACTTGCCTCATTTATATTTTAGATTTGCTGGAATATATTGGGGATATGAAGATGGAATGAATGTTATACGAAGACTAAAACAGTTTAAGTTCCCACAAATAAGGCAGACCTTAAGGATGGGCACTTTAGTTTTATTAGCATATTTGATTCCTAATCATGTTAATATTCATACACCTTATTTGCTTTCAAATCTTAAGTATGAATATTATTTATACGGAGAAAAGGTAGTTCAGGGATTATGTGCTTTGACTCTTGTTACTTTAGGTACTTTTGCCTATCGTGAAAAAGTCAATGTATTGTTAATTTCTTTTCTACTTCTAATTTTTGCCCTAGTGTTTTATCATTGGGGAATATTTATATAAGGACCTAAGAATGAAACGAAAAGAAGTTGAAATTAAAAACAAACTTGGGTTACACGCTAGACCAGCTTCGCTATTGGTTAAACTGGCTGGCAAATACTCTTCTGAAATCGATTTGATAAAAGAAGATACAGAAGTAAACGCTAAAAGTATTCTTGGCGTTATGATGCTTGCTGCTGGACCAGGAACAAAACTGACAATAACAGCCGAAGGTAGCGATGAAATCGAAGCTGTCGAAGCTTTAGCTGCTTTGATTGATAGTGGTTTTGGTGAGGAACTTGTTTAATGTCTGATAAATTGCAAAATCAAAGCTTTGAAACAGGTATAATTGGCTCATCAGGGGCTAGTATAGCTCCATGTTATGTCTTTAAAAAACGTATAGAAGTTGAACAGCATTCTATAACTGATGAGCAAATTCCTGAAGAAATTAAAAGACTTGATTTTGCAATAAAACAGACTGCTGTTGACATACAAAATTTCCGTAAAAATGCGGAAGAACGTCATGGAGAAAAGTATGCAGCAATATTTGATTCTCACTTGTTAATGCTGGAAGATCCTCAATTCAGACCTAAATTAGTAGCACGAATTGAAAAAGATAAGATAAATGTTGAAAGTGCTGTTAGACAAAGAATTGATGAAATTCATGAACGGTTTTCTGCTATTTCTGACCCATATTTAAGAGAAAGAGCTATAGATATAAAAGATGTTGGAGATAGACTGCTTCGTCATCTGTTGGGGTTAGAAGAACCAAGTGAAAAAATAGATAGTCGCCCTTATATTTTGATTGCTCAAGAAGTAACTCCAAGTGAGCTATTAAATTTCGCTAGAGGGGAGCTATTGGGAATTTGTCTTGATACAGGTGGTGCAACTTCCCATGTTGCAATTCTAGCAGACGCTTTGGCTATTCCTTCAATATTTGGTTTAAAGGATTTTTCTGAAAAGGTTAATTCGGGTGACATTCTAATTTTAGACACTCGTAATTCTCCAAAAATAATTGTAAATCCTAAATCAGAAGTAATATGGGCTTTTGAAAATAGTCTTAAAAACAATAAGAAAGAGTCGGTAAAATCAGAAACTACTGCTGATGGTATAAATCTTCATATAGGAGCTAACTTAGCTAGGATAGAAGAATTGCCTATTCTCAAAAAACTAGATATTAAGCATATTAGCTTATTTAGAAGTGAATTTTTATTTATGGAAAGTCTTGATTTGCCATCGGAAAAATATCAAGAAGAAATATATTCAGAAATAGTAAAAAGTGTATCGGGAACAGCAGTATTAAGAACGATAGATGTCGGTTCTGACAAAACTTTAAAATACCTTCCTTTAAATAATGAAAATAACCCTGCAATGGGTTTTAGATCTATTAGGTTTTCTCTTTCTCGCTTAGATGTTCTAGAACCGCAAATTAGAGCTATGATTAGAGCTTCTCAATTTGGAAAATGCCGTATTCTTTTTCCAATGATTTCGATTCCACAAGAATTAAAAAAGATTTCAGAACTATTTAATAAAATTATAGAAGAAGAAAAGCCAAAAATAATTCCTGAATGGGGAATAATGGTTGAAGTTCCATCGGTTGCTTATATGCTTGATGAAGTTGCAAAATATACTAATTTTATAAGTATTGGAACTAATGATTTGATGCAATTCTTCTTTGCGATTGACAGGACTAACGAAGAACTGTCTGGGTATGCTGACTATCTTTCTAAGCCTTTTTTGAAGTTTCTAAATCAAATGATTTATAGAGCAAAGAAAATGAATATAAAGGTTGGAGTTTGTGGTGAAATGGCTTCAGATCCAGCTGGTTTTATAGCTCTGCTAGGTATTGGCGTTGAAGAATTTGGAATGAAACCAGCGGTTATTGATAAAATGCGTGAACTTATTCCTAATTTAAATAAAACTAATATTACTGGCTTTATAAATAATATTATAAATTCAAGTGGGCAAGTCAATATTAGACAATTAATCGAGATAACCTATCTGTAAGTTTGAAAGGAAATATAATGAAACATTCATATAAAGTAATTGGAGTTGTTCCTGCTAGAATGGCTTCAACAAGACTTCCAAGAAAAATGTTAGCCGATTTGCATGGAAAACCATTAATTGTTAGAACTGCGGAAGCAGCATTAAAAAGCAATGCCTTTGACGAAGTAATGGTTGCTACAGATTCACAAGAAATAGTAGAAGCTGTTGAAAAAGCTGGATTTAAAGCTTATTTAACCGATCCTAATCTTCCTTCTGGAACTTGCAGAATAGGGGAAGTTGCAAAACTTACAGATGCTGATGTTTATGTTAATATCCAAGGAGATGAACCTTTAATTGATGGTGAAGGTTTAAGAAGAGTTGCAGATGTTTTTGCTGATTTGAATGTTCAAATGGTTACTCTTTCTTACCCTTTACGAAAAGAAGATGAAAATAATCCAAATGCAGTAAAACTTGTTGTAGATGCAAATAGCGATGCTTTATATTTCTCGAGAAGTTTACTCCCTTATCCTAGAAATAATGAACATTTTTCACCACTTAAACATATTGGTGTGTATGGATATAGAAAAGAGACTTTGTTGAAACTCATTTCACTGCCAGCCTGTGATTTAGAAAAAATAGAAAGCTTAGAACAACTTAGAGCTATTTATTATGGAATAAAAATAAGAGTTTTACCAGCAGCAAAAGAATCTACAGGGGTTGATACGCAAGCAGATTTAGATAAAGTTAGAGAAATAATGAAATATTAATTCTTATTCTATTGCTTACTTTAAAAGTATTGACACATTAGGATTCTTTTTGTTAATCTAACTTAAATTATGATAAAGAGGTTTGAAAGTGTTAGATTGTAGGCAACTAATTCTTTTGCAAGAGCTTGATTTAAAAATTGATGAAGTAAAAAAACAAATAGAAGAAAAGAAACAAAAGTTTTTGCGGATGCAGAAAGATGTTTCTAACGAAGAGGCACTTCTTGAAAAAAAGTGTTCTTTGCTAAAAAACATTAAGCTCCGAAAAAATAAGGCAGAATTAGAAGCAGATGATTTAAATCATAAACTTAAAACTAACGAGCTAAAGATGCAAAGAGCAGGGGTTTCTCCAAAGGATTATGCTGCTTTTGAAAAGATGTCTGCTACTTTGAAAAAGCAACTTGATGAAGAAGAAACAAAAATTCTTACAGATATGGAAAAAATTGAGTTACTTACTGCCGATATAGATAAAAACACCAAAATTGTTGCAGGTAGAAAACAGCATCTTGAAATGGTGAGAATTCGTACTTCTGAAGAAATTATTGGCGATAAAAAACAACTAGAATTGATAAATACTGAAAGAAATCAAGCTAGTCTGAAAGTCGATAGTAATGTCTTAACAAAATATGAGGAATTACGAAACAAAAAGAAAGGACAAGTCTTGTTTGGGATAGACACTACAGCTTGTCCAAAGTGTGGTATGGGAATACCTGCTGGAACTCTTGGAGCTATAAAAAGTTCTAATGAAGCGGAAGCCTGTGATAATTGCGGTATTTATCTTTACTGGATAGGACCGAAAGAATAGATTGTCTATGAAACTTTACTTTTCAAAAATTAATAAAATAATATTCGTAGTTGGTTTATTGTTAACTGTTTTTGTTACTAGCTTTTGTTATTCACAGACAAATAATCAAAACGAAGTTGCTTCTGAAACTTTGACTAGTAAAAATGTGCCAGAAGGTATTAATATTGCTTCAGTTAGAGATGAAGATATTTCAAGATATGTAGACGATTCTGCTTCTATTATTGGAAAAGATTATATTAAGCCGATTGCTGCTTGTGGAATTGAAATTGAAAAACAAGGTGGAATTAGAGTTTTTATAAAAACTCAAAGTGTTAAAGATTTAAACGATGGGCAATTAAAAGCAGATGCTCTTTTTTCTGATTGGATTCGTTCTATTGGAATAGGTAAAAAGGGAATTTTAATATATGCTATGCTACCAGAGGGGTCTGCACAAGGGAAAATCCTTTTTAAGGCTGGTATAGGCTTAAAGTATCTCATTACAAAAGAGATGGGAGAAAAAATACTTAACGATATTATAGTTCCAAATAATGCTACAAACAAAGATGGTAAAGGCTTTCTTGAAGGAATTATCTCTATAAAAAAGTTTATAGTAGATGAGTTGGCAAGGACAACTCAGAGAGTAGCTAAAGAATCTAAAACTTTTGGTTTATGGGAATTTCTTTGGTCATATAAATTTTTCTATTTGGCTTTTATTGCTGTTTTTATCTTTATATATATAGTTTTCTTTGTTGAACGTTGTCCTAAATGTGATGGAAAACTAAAAATAACTAAAGAAGTTCTTAAAGAACCTGGTGAAAAAACATTAGGAATGCAAAGAAAAATTTATGTTTGTGAACATTGTGGATTCACTAGACGTAAAAAAGAACCGATTTATCCTGCTGGAATACAAGGCTGGATAATGAGAATAACAGGAACTAGAAGAAACGTTCATTTGGATTAAGATGAATTTGCAGAATGACTGGTCAATCGCATTTTCCGAAAGGTAATGAGGAAAGTCCGGGCTTCATAGGGTAGGGTGCTGGATAACATCCA
The DNA here is from genome assembly GCA_905236865.1 of Candidatus Rifleibacteriota bacterium. Lineage (GTDB taxonomy): Bacteria > Muiribacteriota > Ozemobacteria > Ozemobacterales > Ozemobacteraceae > RUG334. Next base: position 3,898 of record CAJOQX010000135.1, on the reverse strand, counting down.
GGCTTGTTTGGAGTGATTCAAACAAGACAGATAGTGCAACAGAAAGTATACCGCCTAATTAGGTAAGGGTGAAAAAGTACGGTAAGAGCGTACTAGTAAACTGGTGACAGTTTATTCGGTAAACCTCACTTGAAGCAAGATTAAACAGAGGAAGAAGTGACCCGCTTCGTTATACCTCGGGTAAATCGCTAGAGGCTAGGAGTAATTCTAGTCCAAGATAGATGATTGACGCTTCTAACAAGAAGTACAGAACCCGGCTTATAGGTCATTCTGCTTATTCATTTTTTATACAAGTTTTATTTATTGATTTGATTGTAAAGTTTTTAATAAAAAATCAAAGAAATATTTACTATCAGCTAAACAAGGTAATATTTTAACTTCACAATTTTTATGTTTCTTTTTAAAATTTTCTACTGTTAATGGAATGTCTTTAATTAGATGATGTCCTGGTAACAAAAGCATTGGCAAACAAACTATTTTTTTCGTATTGTGTAAGTGTGCTATTTCTAACGCCTCTGAAAAACTTGGGGATAATTTCTGCAAAAAACAAATAGTTAAATTTTTATTCAAATTATTCTGTAAATAATTTTTTATTAAATCAGTTTTTGATATTAAATTAGAGTTATCAGAACCATGGAATATAAGAATGTAATGTTCTTTATCCATAAAAAAGAAGTTAAAATCCTCCTTCTTTTATTAAATCATCCACGGTTTTCCCTTCTTTTTTTAGACGGTCTTCAATTGCTTTCTGATTAGGCAGTTCACCCTTTTTATGTTTTTCAAGAATCATCTTCTTAACATTTTCCATAAGTCCATCTTCATCTTCTTTGTTTTCTGCTTCTTCAGCCATTGTTTTAATTTCAGAGGCTATTTTATCCCATTGTTTTTCTTCTTCTTCTGAAACAACTTCTCTATCGTGACCTAAAATTTCTTTTATATCTTTATATGAGAAATCACCAGCTTTGATCGTATCTAATAGTTTTTCTTTATTAGAACGATTAAGGTAATCAAACTTATGAGTGATCACAAACTCTTCGTTAGGGTCTTTTATGTAATCTAATGCTCGCATATAAACTTCTGCAGCTTTATCTTTTTTATTTGCTATTTCATAAAGGAAAGCCAATTGCAACATAGGTTCATTTTTCCATTCAGAACCTTCAATAGATTTTTGCAAATTTTTTTCATATTCATTTGTTATTGATTCTAATAGTTTAATGTTTTTGTAACGAAGTGGTGGATTAAGTCTAAAGGCTCGATAAAGAGTCACTGCTAATTTTAGCTTTTGTGGACTATTTATATTTTTTTCGTATATATTAAATTGCGATTCGCCAGCGGCATTAAACTTTGGTTGTAAATCTTTTATTTTCTTTTTATAATTTTTAAGTTTAGTATTGTATTCATCGCCTTTTTCTTGGCTGGTTTTTGAATGAGAAACAATTTCCATATTGTTCTTGGATTCTATAAAATTGTTCATCATAAATTGAACTTGTGCAAGAATATATCGATAATTAGCATTATCGGGTTCTAATTTTAATGCCTCAATAAGTTTTTTTTCGGCAGAGGGCAAATCTCTATTTTTAAAGGAAGCTTCCGCTTGTTTATAAAACTCATTAGCTTGAGGGTTGATAGCCGAAGCATAAACCATTGTTACAAAAAATAAATTATATATAAAAAATATTATTATTGTTTTTTTCATAATTGACCTTTCTATCAATATAACAGATTATAAAATAAATGCAAGTAATAGGTTATTCTTGTTGTAAAGCAAATAATATATAATTTGGAATTGATTTTAGAATAGAACCATATCCGAAATATGCTTTTCCTTCTATTTGCGTTTTAAAAAATGTATTGTTTTTTGAGTAAGCTATTTGTTCTGTAATATCTCTTGCAAAAGAATATTTTGTAATTTCTCGAGGGTATGGAGCTGAATCTAATTTGATTGGAATCATAGCAAAAATAATATTACGAAGATTGTCTGGTAAATTTTCAGAATCTTTTATTATATTTATCAAATAGTTTTTACTAAAATCATTAGCATCAAGCCATAAAATTAATATTTCAGGTTCATTTCTAGACTTTATTATAGTTGAAAATGCAAGATATCTTTTTTTGCCAATTTCAAATTCATTGACTGTATCGAATTTTTCAAACGCTTTAAATAAGGCAATTGCTTCATCTCCAAATATATCAGTAATACTTTTACTAACAGTATCTATCATTAAACTATCTAATTTACTTTGCCAACTTTCAGAGGTTTCAAAACGTCTAGAAGATATTTTTTTTGTTAAAAAAGGGAGAATTTTATTATAAACCACTTCGATTTTTTTAGGATAAGAATATTTTATTTCCCCCAAAGTGTTTGATATAAATATTTTGCTGGTTATCCCTTCTTTTTGTAGAAAATCAATGATAGTATCTATACCCTGCACATTGTTGTTTAATAAATCTTTATTGTTAGAAATTGTTACTAATTTTTGACAAAGGTTCTTTTTTGATTGTTCATAATTGTTGTCTATCAAACGAACTGCGGTTTCAAGATTTGTTTGTGTTAATTGACTTTTGCAATTATTTTTATTAAACGTATAATTTGTTATTGTGAATATTAAAAATATAATTAATAAAAAAACAAAACCTAGACTTATATCTAAAATTCTAATACTATTGTCTACTTTTATTAAATCCTGCATGAAAAATTGATAATTATACAGTTTGTAAATAGAATAAACTAACAGAAATATTGTTGTTAAGTAAAAAGCAATAAGAATAATCCAAGAAAACAGATAGTTTTGTTTGTTAGTTAATAAAAAAAGACAAGAGTTATTCTCTATATCTTCATAAATTAATAGATAATCATTAAAAATCTCATATTTTTTTAAAGATTGTTTTAATTCTTGAATTTTTATTCCTAATTCATTTTCATTAATACTAGTTAATTCTTTAGGATAGATATTGTATTTATCGGTAGAAAAATCTACTAAACCAAATTTTTGTATTCCTTGCTTTGTTATTGATGCATTTTCTTTATCTATAACAGTTTCAATAATTTGTTTTCTCGAAATCTCTTCTTCCTTAAACCAAGCTATCATTCCATAAGTATTTTCATTGCTACCTTCGATAATGTTCCAATAAAAATAAACTTGTTTACTATTAAAAGTAACTGGTATTAACGTTGATGTGTCGTTTGCTATATTTTGTGTATTTACAGTTCCTAATAATGTTAAAAACAAAGAATTATATCTTTTTAATAAAGTATTATCTTTGTTGACTTTGTAGTTGTATAAAGCAGAATAAAGTCTTTGCATAGGTGAGTATAATGAATCATTGTCTTTTTTGCCGAAGATAATTCTGTTTTGTTTTTTATCAAAGAAAATAAGTTTTATGAAAGGGTATTTTTTATTTAACTTAGAACAATAATTTTCTAAATCTTGTGGTTGAAGACTGTTTTCGGTTAATAGACCATAAAAAAGATTCAGTTCTTTTTGAATAGTCAATGTAATATTAGTTTTTCTCTTTAGTCTATTTAAGTCTAAATTTGTGTCTTTTAAAAATATATTTTCTTTTTCATATTGATAATTTTCTCTTATGATAAAGGCAGAATAAAAAATTAATAATATAGAAATTGAAAAAACAACTATAAAAAGGGTACTCTTCTTTTTCATGATTGGTGTACATTAAATAATTTAATATTTAGTTAATTATACTAAAATCATTGCTAAAACTACAATAATAAAAAAAACAAAAAATATCTAAAAAAATAGAAAAAAAACTTGCAAATTAATTTTCTTTATGATATTATCAAAATCACTTCAAGGGCCCATAGCTCAGTTGGTTAGAGCTATCGGCTCATAACCGATCGGTCGTAGGTTCAAGTCCTACTGGGCCCATTGAAGTAAAG
>CAJOQX010000134.1 GCA_905236865.1 Candidatus Rifleibacteriota bacterium | reverse complement strand
TGCTCGTGACCCGAAACAGGTTGAAAAAGCTAATGCCGACCCACATCATAAAATGGCTTTAACTTTCAGAGGTTACTTAGGTCTTTCTTCAAGATGGGCAATAGCGGGCAATCCTGACCGCAAAGCTGACTATCAGATTTGGTGCGGTCCTGCTATGGGTGCTTTCAACGAATGGACAAAAGGCACATTCTTGGAAAATGTTGAAAACCGACACGTAGTAACAGTTGCAATGAACTTGATGTTTGGTGCAGCAAGAGAATTAAGATTAAGCGAACTTCGTAATCAGGGCATTACTATTGCTTCAACCATAGCTCGCTCTGTTCCACAAGAACTAGAAGCTATAAAAAAGTGGTGTTGAGAAGCTATCGCTTCTCGTGGTGAGTGGTGAGTGGTGAGTGATGAGGCGTTAGCCTCTTATTCTCATCTTTCATCTCTAATCTCTAATCTCTCATCTCTCATCTCTCATCTCTTATCTCTTATATCTTATATCTTATAACAAAGTTTACATTGTAGTTGGTTTTTGTTGTTTTTATTGTTTCCGATTGCTACGCAATCAGCCCCCTCAGTCTCGCTACCGCTCGCCAGCTCCCCCAATCTTAGATTTGGGGAGCATCTAGTTTTATACTATAACAATAATTACAATAACTACCAAAAACAATAACTACTAACTTACATCTAATTTATGAAACTTCTTTCTTTCTTCGACAATACAGCCAAAGTCTATGTAATCGAAGCTGAGGACTTTATTAAGGCAGACTCAAAAGATTTAGACTTAAAAATACAGACTTTATCTGAAGTAGAACAAGAAAAGTTTAACAGATATAAAAATGATGAAGCAAAGTATACTTTTCTTACTGCGAGATTTTATTTAAGAGAAATATTGGAGAAATGGATTGCCACGACTTATCCTAACTCTCTCAACATCAATAAAGTTAGAATCGAAATCAGTTCTTCAGGAAAGCCATATTTAGCTGATTACCCTACCATATTCTTCAATATTTCCCACACAAAAGGCTTAATTTTAATTGCTATAGCCAATTCTTCTATAGGTGTTGATGTAGAACATATAGAACGAAACGCTGATAAAGAGTCTATTTTAAAACATTTTTTTTCTGAAAACGAACAAAAGAGTTACTTTTCTCAAACTGAAAGTATTAAACAATATGCTTTCTTTATAGGTTGGACACGCAAAGAAGCAATTTTAAAAGCAACAGGTGAAGGCTTGACAAAAATGTCTAACTATGAAGTGTCTTTTGAGCCAAAAGCAGATATTCCAATAATAAAAAACTGTAGTAATTATAACTTTATCATCAAAGACTTTGTTCCAAGCGATGGTTATACGGCTTCTGTAGCCATATTAACAAAGTAAGCTAAATGTTGATTTCAAGTCTTTTCTATAATCACGATATAGAAAAGACTCACACTAGATAAAGGTTACAGAATGTTTCTCTTTGCTCATCAGTAATCTTTAAACCTTTAGAAATAAAACCATCAAAATTTCCATAGACTTCCTTTATTTTTTCAAATAAACCTAAAAAATATTCTTCTTTTGCACCAAACAAGAAATCAATAGCTTTCTGAAAACGCAATGATTTTTCAATATTGCTACCATCAATATTATATTTATGCATTAATTCTAGAGTAATAAGCTTAATTTCTTCTTTTAAACAGTCATTAGTATAAAGATAATCTTCAAAAATACTTTCCTCATCAATACCAAGCAACTCTTGAACTATAATTGAAGCAAAACCTGCCCTATCTTTGCCTGCAGTACAATGCCACAAAACCGCTTTTTCTCTTTTTTCCAAAAGCAAGTAAATAAATTTACGATAATTAACAAGAGGAACTTGCGCAGTAACAAAGTATTTATAAATGTTTATCATATAATCTTTTGCACCATTAGTATCTTCAGCGAATCTTTTTATTACGGAAACAGTTGCTGATTCTTCTCTAGTAATTCCTGCCGTCAATTCATTCATTGCTGGTAGATGTATATGTTTAACTCCATCAATGATAGGATCAGATTTTTCTGACACTTCCTTAGCAGTTCTAAAATCTACAATTAGTTCGATTTTCCTTCTTAATTGTTCTATATCGGCTTCACTAGCTCTTACAAGATTACCACTGCGAAAAAGCTTGTTTTTTATAATTTTCTTACCAGATTGGGTAATCATTCCGCCTAAATCTCTAGTGTTATTTAATTTATCAAATTCTAATTTTAAACTTTTCATAGGTATTTCTCTGATATTAATTTTTATCAATAGTAGCATAAAAATTATTTTTATTGCTACCACCAAGTTTCAGCAGTAAAATCTGTTATTGGTTTGGAAAAATCCGTTGGGGTTTGAGTAATAGAAGAAGATGAAGCACCTCTAAAAGCTTTGTAATCATTTAAATTTTGATTTGTGAGACTTATATTTATTTTACCGCCATTAGTTCCTTTTGTTCCCCAAACGCTTGTTTCTTCAGCCATAATAAAATAATCATCATTTGATGGAAGAACAAAAGTATTATTATTTAAAACTATATTTGCAGTCACATTAGTACAATAAAACATAGGAATATCTGAACTTGTTAAAGACAGATTAGAATTCGTAGCTGTGAAATAATTAATACCATTATTCACTTTATCCGCAATATTTTTATAAATAAAAACGCCACAAGAATCTACAATATGATTTTCTAAATTGCTTTCACTTGTTCCTGTTTTATTACCTTTTCCATCACAGGTAAAATCACACCTGTCAACAACAACAGTACTACCTACGTCTATAACAGCTATCTGGGAAGATTTTGCATTTCCAGTCGAACTGTCAATATTAATAGAACCTGTTGAATATAATAGTGGGCTATCTGCTCCATCGGTTTCCAATGTCATATTTGAAGCTTTTATAACGCCTCCGTTTAGACCTGTTGCAAGTGTTGGAGAAAATTCACCTTGAGTTTCTATAGATACATAATTGGCAATAATATAGCCTCCAAAAGTTGTATTTAAACCTCTTGACATATTACTTCCACTAGTAGAAATAGTAGAATTTTTAATAATTACATTAGAATTATTTGTTGAGAAAATAGCACTTGAACCATTTGATGTTGTATTAATATCTGCATGATCGATAGTTAGACTTGAATATGAACCAGCTACCAAAATAGCAGAATTTATTCCATAATCAATATAGTCATTATCAACAAAACCATCCAAAGCTACTGAACCGCTTTTATTAATCATAACAGGCTTGTCAGCAGTTCCTTTAATATTCAACGATCCACCATTTACTACTAAAAATACAACTTTATTTGTTGAATCAGATGATGATTTGTAGGTTCCATTATTTATATTTACGGTTGCCCCATCAATTAAATATTTGGCATTTATACTTTTGGAAACACCATTAATACTTAGTGTATAAGAACCATTTTTTATTTTGTTTCCTTCAGTATCTGTTATAATTACAAAATCAGTATCAGTATCGCTTTCGGTTGAAGAATCAGTTGATGTGTCACTAATTGTTGAAGTATCTGTTTCTGTTGTAATAGACGTATCGCTATCTGTAGAAGAATCTGTTAAAGTTTCGCTAGATGTATTACTATCTGTATTAGTATTAGTATCAGTTAAAGTTTCGCTATCAGTAGAAGTATTGTCAAATGTATCTGTTATAGAATCACTACCTGTATAAGTAAATGTATCTGTAAAAAAAGTTGAATAATTATCTGTTTTATCATAGTCGTCTTCAACAGTTTTACAACCAGACAAATATGTTAATGCTATAATAAATAAAAATATGATAATTGCACTTTTTTTCATCTATACTTTAATTATACCTATTCTTCTAGAGTAATACGATTTTTTTATATCTTGTTCCGAAGTTCTTTAGGTAGTTCTAGAAATTTGGAAATGTTTTTAAAAACGTAGAGCCACTTGTTTGTATTTGTTTCTAATTCTTTCATAGTTATTGCCTCCAACAACTATATTAGCATTTTATTATAAAACAAGCAAATTGCAAAACTGTCCTTGAAATCAGATATAATTTAATTCTTCTATCATATCTTATATCTTAATCTTAATAATACTTTACTAAAATCATAATAATGTGGTAAATTGAATTTTATGAAAGACAGTGTATCAATATCATATATATTAAGTTCATATATAGTTCTGACAAGAACTTGTTGCCAGAACTGTAGTTTCTGTAGTTTTTCGAAGGAAGAGCCTTTGCTTTCTCCTGAAGATTTGGTTAGACAGCTTATTCGTATTTCAGAAAACGGAGCAACAGAAGTCGTATTTGTTTCTGGGGAAAATCCTTCCGATTTTCCGCATATCATGCTTCAATTGGCAACTTATGGTTTAAGTTCTTTTTCAGAATACGTAAATATGGCCATAAAAAAGGCATTAGAGTTAAATTTGATTCCTGTTCTAGAAATCGGATACCTCAATGCGGTTTCTTTAAAAAGTTTTTGTAAATCAGGTTGTTCGATTAGGGTTAATCTTGTTGCTTCTAATCTTTCTCAACCAGAACAAGCTCTCTATGAAGCTAAAAATCGCAATCCTGCAAATGGAAAAGCTTTTGTAAAAGCTCTTAGGGAAAACGAAATACCTTATACTCTATGTTTTAATATCGGAATAGGTGAAACAGAGGAAGAACGTCTTACATTTATTCAAGAATTAGCTGATTTGTGTAAAGATGATCCTTTCCTTCAAGATATTAAGATAGTTCCTTTCCAGCCTTCTCAAAATTGCAAAATGTTTGACAGGCCACCTTTGCCTTTTGAATCTGTTGCAAGAGTATTAGAAAAAACCAAAGAAGTTTTTGCTGGTCTTCATATTTCGGTTCCTCCTAATTTGTTTAGTAGGTATCCTGAGTTAATTGAACGCGGTTTAAATGATTTAGGGTCTTTGGCTATTTTCTCTGGTGATGTTTTTCATCCGAAGTTTTCAGTTCCAAATGTTGAAAATATAAAAGCTAGACTTCGCAATGAAAATGTCTCTATTTATGAAAGAGGCACTTTATCCACTCAAGAAGTTATCAATAGACCAGAATTTTATAATATTGTTGCTTCAACAAGATTAATTATAGAAAAACATAATCAATCAATTATTTCCCTTATAGATAATAATCATTGTTTCGTTTGTGGGAAAAAGAATCCTTTGGGGTTAAATATACCTGTTAAAGAATATATAAAAGGGAACACCGTATCTTTTACTTGGTTGCCAAATGAAAATCATCAAAGTTATGCTGGTATTGTTCATGGCGGTATTTTGGCTACGCTTTTAGATGAAGCTATGGGCTATGCTGTTATGGGTGAAGGTATAACTAGACGAATTGTTACATTAGAATATAAGTTAAACTATAGACATCCAACCCCAGTTGGTTTACCTCTAAAAGTTATTGCATCTATGGGAGAAAAACGTCATAAAGTTATTTCTGCTAAAGGTACAATCTATTCACTTGATGGAACAATACTTGTTGAAGCTACGGGAAAATTTTATGAAATTATGAATAATTCATAAAATTTTGCATATAGAGAAATTATGGAAAAATCAGAAGTAATAAAAAAAATAGTAGCATTTACTAATAGCCTAAAAATTCGTGGTGAGATAAACGAAATGGAAAATAATCGTTTATCTGATATTCTTAATTCAAAAGATAATAGCAAAGTTTTTTTGCCTATTAATAATGCTAATGTTACTATATAGAGAAACAATGAGACAACAAAAGTTGCATTTTTATCTTTGAATAAGAATGCAATTGAAGTAATATATGAAGACAGATAAAAAATATGGTAGGACAAGGAATGTTAGATAATTTATTAAAAAAATCTTCTAAGTTAGTATTAGTTGGCTTGTTTGGTTTAATGTTATCAACTTGTGCCAATGCTGCTGAGTTTGTAATTTTCCATACAAGCGATGTTCATGGTGCTATAAATGCTCATGATGATCCTACATCAAAAGGTGATTTTAAACCTTTGATCGGTGGATATGCTGTATTGCAAAATCTTATTAATAAAACAAAAGAAAAAGCAGAATACAAAGGTGCACGTTTTTTATATTTCGATAGTGGTGATTTCTTTCAAGGTACTCCAATTGTTGACCGTACAAAAGGCGGTGTAATGATTGATTTTTTAAACAATCTTGGAGTAAATGGAACAACACTCGGTAACCACGAATTTGACTATTCTTATGAAAATCTTCAAAAGCAAATGAAGAACAAAAAATATCCTCTTCTTTGTTGCAATGTTTTTGATAAAAGAACTGGTGAAATCCTTCCTTTTGCATCTGAATATACTATTTTTTCTCATGATGGTATAAAAATAGGTGTTGTTGGTGTTGATACGCCTGAAACAAAGTGGATTTCATTTGAAAAGAATGTTGAAAATGTTGAGTTTAGAGATCCTGTTCCAATAGTTACTAATTTAGCTAAAAAATTAAAAAAGAATGGCTGCAAATTCATTATTATGCTTTCGCACTTAGGGTTAAATGCAGATATAGAATTTTTAAAAAAAGCTGAAGGCGTAGATATGATTCTTGGTGGTCATACTCATGTTGTAAAGAAAGACTTTGTTTATGCTGGTCCTAATAACACTCCAATAGTTCATAGTGGGTGTTCTTGCGAACACGCTTCTGTTGTTACTCTTAATATAGACGGAATAACTAAACCAAAAATGTCTATTAAATCTGTTTCTTTGTATCAGAAAGAAATAGGTGAAGATGACCATATAAAAGAATTAAGCGAAGATTACTTGAAAGACCTCAGAACAGAAATGACTAAGGTTATTTGTGAAAATAAAGTTAATCTTTATAGAGGCGTGGCAGGTGGCAATTCTCCCGCAGGTTTCTTGGTAGGAGATGCTATGAGAAGCGTTGGGAAAGCAGATATAGCTTTTCTTAATTTTGGTGGTTGCAGAAAAAGTATTTATAAAGGTAATGTTACAGTAGAAGATATGTTTTTGGTTCAGCCTTTTGAAAATGCAATTGAGATTGTTGAAATGACTGGAGCTGATGTAAAACGTATTTATGAACTCAGTCTTTCTGTTCCAGCCATAAAAATTAGTGAACAAGATAAAACTGATGCTTTAGACCAATATAATATGGTTATTGACGGATTGAGACTAGAAGTTGGTGCAGGTTACGGCTTCTTAATTCCATCAGGCATTAAAGTTTATTGCGATATTTCCAAACCTAGTATGCATCGTATATCAAAAATGACAGATATGAATGATAAAGAAATTGATGACAATAAAACCTACAAGGTTGCTTTTAACGACTTCTTGGTTGATGGTGGTGATGGGTTTGCTGTATTAAGAGATTTTCCTAAAAAGGAAAAAACAGATATTCTTGTTAGAGACGCTGTTATAAGGTATGTCGAAGAACTTAAAGTTATAAATAAAGTTCCTGAAAACCGTGTCTTCAATGCGGCTCTTACTGAACAATTTCTTGAATAATGTCTAATAAAGCTTGGTTTCAAAATAGGTTAAACGACCATTACTTGTTGAAATCTAGAGCAGATGCATATCGTTCTAGAGCAGCTTACAAATTAGAAGAACTAGACCAGAAATATAAACTCATAAAACCAGGAGCTAAAATTTTAGATTTAGGTGCTGCTCCTGGGAGCTGGTCACAGTATGCACTTCGTAAAACTGGTGGTAAAGCAAAGATTATAGCTATTGATTTGCTTGATATTGAGCCTATAGAAAATGTAATTATAATAAAAGGTGATATTAGAGATCCAGAAAATCAAGCTAAAATTCTAGAGTTAGCCCCTAATGGATTAGATTTTATTATGAGTGATATGGCACCAGACACAACTGGTGTACATTATGCTGATACAGAAAACTCTGTAATATTAGTAAATCTAGCATTAGATATTGCAGAAAAATTATTAAAGCCAAAAGGTAATTTTGTAGCAAAAGTGTTTGAAGGAGCAGAATACAATTCTTTGTTAAAACGCACTAGAAGTATGTTTGATTTTGCAAAGTCATGCAATCCAAAGGCTTCTTTAAATAGGAGTCGTGAATTATTTATGGTAGCCCAAGGTTATAAAGGAGTAAAATAATATGGCTGATTATGATTTTCTTGTTAAATCAAAATGGTTTAGTTTATCGTTCGACAGAAAATTCAATATTTTTGATTCTAATGATAGATTAATAGGTATATGTAAACAAAAAGCTTTTAAGTTAAAAGAAGATATTAGAGTCTATACAGATGAGTCTATGAAAAAAGAATCAATAAATATTCAAGCAAAACAAATAATTGATTTTAGTGCAGCTTATGATGTTTTTGACTCAAATTCAAAAGAAAAGCTAGGATCTTGGCAGCGAAAAGGTCTAACATCTGCCCTAGTTATGGATTCTTGGGTTATGATGTCTCCTAAAGGAGTTCAAATAGCAACTTTAGAAGAAGACAATATGACTCTAGCTTTAATAAGACGATATTTATTTAAATTGCTTCCACAGACTTATTATTTAAAAAATCAAAATGGTGAAATTCTTGCAGAATATTCACAGACTTTTAACCCATTTGTTTACGGATTGAAAGTTAAAATTTACAAAAAGCCAAACGCCCCAAATCCAAAGTTGGCAATAGCTGGTGCTATGCTTCTAGCTACAATAGAAGGTAGACAGCAATAATATCTGTAAATTAGAATGGCTCAAGTTTTATAAAACTTAGAGCCATTTTTATTTTAAAGTTGTTTAAATATTTTTTTTAAGATAGAATGTAAAAATTATAAAAGAAACGTTTAACAGGTGGAAAAAATGGATTTAAGAACAAAGGGTTGCGTGAAAAAAATCGGTCTGAGGTTATTTGCTGTTATTGTAATGATTGTTTTGAGTATAACTTTCTTTGGTTGCTTAGGAGGTTCTAGTGGAAGACCTTCTGAGTTAAATGAAAGTGAAACCCCTGTAAAAGTTTCCAATTTGAAAGGAAGAGTTATATTACCTACCGACAACAACGTTAATTCCGTTAGAGGTTCTTCAACCCAACCTTATTTCCCTCTAGTCACAACTCAAGGAACAACAGTTTTTATAGAAGATGATAGTAGTTTGAGAGCAGAAGCTGATGCGGACGGATATTTTATAATTCCAAATGTTCCAGAAGGAAAACATAGAATAGTTGCTAACGTAGTATCTGGAACTACTTCCTATAGACAGATAAGTAATATCATAAATGTTAGTGGTCAATATGAAACCCAAGAAATACCTTATGCTGTTGAATTGCGTCCAGCTTTATATTATACAAAGCTTCACATATCTGATTTGGTTACTTCATCTTCGGTTCAAGGCAAAGTTACTATTTGGGGTTTCACTTATGATGTCTTAAATGGAATGGTTGAAGTAGGTCCTTTCCCTGAAGGAACAACAAGTAAAGAAATAATTGTAACCGCTATTGGTTATAAGGATTTAAGAACTTTAATAAATTTTGGTGAAGATTATAAATCCGAAATATATTTAAAAATGACTCCCACTACGGCAGTGGATTTAAATCAAGCACCAACAGTAAGTATTCAGCTTAAAAATCAAAACAATACTACGGTAAAAAGAACAGAACAAATTGAGTTAATTGGTGTTGGTAATGATCCAGATGGAGATTTGATTACCTATAAATGGTCTGCTAATATAGGAAGCTTTTATAATCCAAATTTTCAGCAAACTACATATATTGCTCCAAAAGAAACAGGAATAGATAAAATAAAATTAACTGCAACCGACTCTAAAGGAGCTACAGGGCAGGCAGTCTTAGATATTGTTATTAATCAAAGCGGTATTCCAGAGGACAATCCTCAAAATTTACCACCTACAGTACCAAACACCCCTTTTCCAGAAAATCTTGCTAAAGATGTAAAAGATTCTATAATACTTTCTTGGCAATGTAGTGATTCTGAAAATGATAAAATAACTTATTATGTATATTTTGGAACAGATACAAATGATTTGCAAGTTGCTACGACTACAATTCAAACAAATTACGCTTTAACAAATCTTTTGGCATCTACAACTTACTATTGGCAAATAGTAGCTTATGATGAACATCAAGCAAAGAGCACTTCTGATATTTGGCAATTTACAACCTTGACAGACTTTAACGACAACAATAATCAGCCACCAGAAATACCACATACACCTTTTCCAACAAACTTCGCAAAAGAAATAAAGGACTCTGTGACACTTTCATGGAGATGTAGCGACCCCGATAAAAATAAAATAACTTATTATGTTTATTTGGGAACAGACACAAATGATTTGCAAGTTGCAACTACTACTGCCCAAGCTGCTTACACAGCAATTAATCTTGCTTCTGATACAACTTACTATTGGCAAATTGTAGCTTATGACGAACACTATTCAAAAAGCACTTCTGAAGTTTGGCAATTTACAACCATGACAGATTTCAACGACAATCGCAATTTGGCGCCAATAATACCATATTCTCCATTCCCTGAAGATTATGCCAAAAATGTTAACAATTCAGTAAATCTTTCATGGCAATGTAGCGACCCTGAAAACGAAGAAATAACTTATTATGTATATTTTGGAGATAATTTTAACTATTTAAAAGTTGCAACTACTACTGTTCAAACCTCTTACAATATAGATGACTTAAAGTATAATACGACTTATTATTGGCAAGTAGTGGCTTATGATGAGCACTATGCAATGAGCACATCTGAAATATGGCAATTTACAACAAAAGACGATGATAGAATCAAAAATCAACCACCAATAGCTCCGAATACACCTTTCCCAGAAAACCTTGCTAATGAGGTAGGAGATTCTATAACTCTTTCTTGGCAGTGTAGCGATCCTGAAAATGATGAAATAACTTATTATGTGTATTTTGGAGAAAATACTAACAATTTACAACTTGCTTCCAATACAATTCAAACAAATTATACTTTAACAAATCTTGTGGCTGCTACAACTTATTATTGGCAAATAGTAGCTTATGATGCACATCAGGCAATGAGCACTTCTGAAATATGGCAATTTACAACAAAATCAGCCAATAATCCACCAAACGAACCTTCAACACCTTATCCTGCTGACAAAGCCAAAGATGTTGATGAACAACGAATTAACTTTAGCTGGAATTGTGTAGATCCTGAAGGCGATGCTTTAACTTACGATTTTCTATTAGCGACTACATCTTCTTTGATAGAAAATGCTACGACTGAATTAACACTAATACAAACTATATCTAGCTTAAATTTAGAATTGACTGGTTTTGCCAAAAATTCGACTTATCAATGGCAGATTTTAGCTAAAGATTCAAATGGAGATATCACCAGAAGTCCAGTTTGGGAATTTTCTACCGTAGAAAAAATTAACACCAAACCCTCCAATCCTACTGTTGTAGCACCAGAAAATAGAGCTATGGATGTTGTTTTAAACCAACAGTTACAGTGGAATTCTACAGATGAAGACGGCGATAGCTTGACTTATGATGTTTATTTTGGAAAGACAGCAAATCCTGAATTGGTTTCAACTTCGCAACAAAGTAAAACATATAATCCAGGAACTTTAGAATATAACACAACTTATTTTTGGAAAATTAAAGTCTCTGATGGAAAAGCTACAAATGAGCATTCAGATTTGTGGTCTTTTACTACAATAAAGGAACCCGATGCAAAACCAACTGTAAATTCTATTACTGTTCCAACGTCTACATCTAGTTCTTTGAGGATTATTTTTAGTGAACGTATTGAAAATACTTCAAAGACTAATGAGGCTTTCAGTTTCTCTCCAGAAGTTGAAGGAAATTGGGAATGGAAAGAAAATAACAGTTTAGCAGAATTTACCCCAACTAATGGTTGGATTGAAGGTAGTTACAACAAGTTTACTTTAACAGAAAATATCTTAGAAGATACTGCTGGAAATAAAATTGAAAATGGACAAATAGAAAAATTTGATATTCCTTCGGCTATTCCTGTTCCAGCAAATTATCATTCTGTAGCCTTCCCAGTCAAGCTCAATGCTGGTGAAACATTTAACTACGTGATTCCTGATTTACCCAATGGAAAAAATGCTTATGTAATCGCAATTGCAGATGGAGATAAATCTGGAGCTGATCCAAAAATTATAGATAATCCGTATTCTGCAAATATGATAAATCCAGACGACCCAACCTATAGATTTAGACTAGACGAAGCAAAATATATGCATATTCCTATAGATATGCCAAAAAATAATTCAAACAATAAAGAATTAATTCAAGCTAAAACTTTGGGCGATGAACGTGTTTTTCATGTAACAAACGATTATATAAATGATGTTCCTATAACAACAGAATTAGTTGCTTTAACTGAAAAAACAGCGGTTTATTACGATACAGCAATAAATAAAACTTTTTCTCAAAAACAAGCTCAAGCAGAAGAAATATTGAATAAATTTGAAAATGAAATTGCTCCTAAAGTTAATCAAGCTTTTGGCGATGAACCTCCTGTTGGAGTAGATGGTGATTCTAGAATGACAATAGTTTTGTTTGATATATCTGGAAATACAGTTGGTTATTTCTGGATGGTCGATTTGTATACTAATCCAAACAATGGTAATTTTTCTAGCAATTATTTTAACTTCAGTAATGAAGGCAAAATCCTTTATATGGATTGCAACATAACTGGTTCAACATTATATGCGACAATAGCTCATGAATTTCAACACATGGTCAATTACTATCAAAAGAATAAAACTTTGAGTTATGATGTAAGTCGTGTAACTGAAGATACTTGGATTAATGAAGGTTTATCTATGTTTGCAGAAGAAATCTGCGATTATAGTCTACCACAAGGTGATATTGCAGCATTTAATAGTGTAAAATCCTCAATGAATAACAATATAAATTTATCTTTAACAGAATGGAAAAAAAGTCCTAATACTGCATATAATTACGGGCAAGTATACCTTTTTATGCACTATTTTACTTATGAAGGTCGTTATAATAGCACTTATAACGTTACTCGTTCATTAGTAAATGGAAATGGACAAGCATTAAGTGGAAAAGCCAATATAATGGCTATTTCCAATGAGGCTTTTAAAGATACTATTGCAAAATATGCTTTAAGTTTATTTATAAATGATTATGAATCAACAAATCCTAAATCATACTCTATAAACAGAATTAATTTAAAAGGCACTTATCTATGTAGTGATGGATATAACCATACCTTGCCTGGTTATGAAATTGAAACAGTAAATAATTCAATTACTTTAAGTGATATGCCTTTCGATAACTCCATAAGGTTTTTCAAGAAAACTTCTACTGGAAACGCAAATACCACTATGAACATTACTGCTGGAACCAACCCAGTTACTCTCTATTTACTTGATGAGAGAGAGTAGAAAGTTGAAAACAGAAA
This sequence comes from Candidatus Rifleibacteriota bacterium, assembly GCA_905236865.1. Taxonomy (GTDB): domain Bacteria; phylum Muiribacteriota; class Ozemobacteria; order Ozemobacterales; family Ozemobacteraceae; genus RUG334. The sequence continues at coordinate 837 of CAJOQX010000134.1, read as the reverse complement.
ACTGAAAACTGAAAGTTTAGATATGAAATTATATTAATTTTATAGAACATACTCTGAACTTGGCTATGTGTTTTGTGTTGAAAGAAGTTTTATGTCAAAAAATCAACTCCAAAAATAAAAAACTAGACTATATTTTATATAAAACTTATAATATAGAATAATTAGTTATATATAAACATAGGAGATGCAAATGAAATCTTGTAAATTTGCTTTTATTTGTTTTGCTATGTCAATTGTTTGTTCTTTATTTTGTGAAGTTAAAGCAAACACATTTGACTTTTCTGCTTTAGAAAAGAGTATATTTGAAGCGACTCTAGATAACGGTTTAAAACTTATTATTGTACCTAATCATGATGCCCCCGTTGTTTCTATGACCACTTGGGCAAATGTTGGCTCTACAGATGACCCAAAAGGTTTATCTGGGTTAGCCCACATGTTTGAACACATGGCTTTTAAGGGTACAACTAAAATTGGTGTTACCGATTATCCAAAAGAAATTATAAAAATTGCAAAAGAAGATGCTTTAGACAAATTAATTCGTGAAGAACGAGCAAAAGGTTTACTTGCAGATACTAAAAAACTAGAAAATTATGAAAAAGAGCTAGAAAAAGCAATTGCCGATTCTTACTCTCTTGTAATTCCAAATGAATTTGCTACAAAATTAATAAACGAAGGTTCTGTTGGACTTAATGCTTTTACTTCAGCAGATCAGACTGCTTATATTATGAGTATGCCTTCTAATAAAATTGAACTGTGGATAGCAATGGAATCTGAAAGATTTTTACACCCTGTTCTTCGAGAAATGTACAAAGAAAGAATGGTTATTCAAGAAGAACG
>CAJOQX010000133.1 GCA_905236865.1 Candidatus Rifleibacteriota bacterium | reverse complement strand
GCTGAAAAGGCTTTAGAAAAACTGCCAGTAAAAGAAGATAGCGTAACTGAACGTAACTCAACGCAACCGAGCGTTTTAGAAAATAATTTTGAAAAATTGGAAAAATCTGATAAAATTAATAGTGTAGAGATGTTCCATAAGAAGGATGAACCTGAATATCCTTTCAAGGAAATAAGCTCTACTACTTTTGATAATCTTACTATACCAGCAAGATTAAAAGGTGCAGAAATATTCAGGGGCTATGATTGGGTTGAAGAACATCTTGATAAACAGGAAGCTGCTGCCTCAACTATAGGAAAATGGTTGCTGTTTCGTAGAAAGGTTTGTGTGAGCGATGTTCTAGAGGAAGTTCGTCACTATGAACAGAATCTTGCTCATTTGAATGACGATAAAGCTGAACCTTTAAGGACTTTGTTAAACGAAATCGAAGCCAAGGAATATGTGTTGGCTAATGCTAAGAAATACAAAATTCCTCGTAATGAGATTGAATCTGTAGAAAAACAACTTAAAGAATATAAAGAAAAATTAGAAGAGTATTTAAATGGAAAAAAATAATTCTTTTAAAGTGATAGATTGCTTTATATTAGGGCCATATACTGTAATGGCTTTAGATAGAAAGATTGATGTTCGATATACTAAATATCAAATAGATGGTAAGGAATATAAGCCTGTTCCCTGTTATGATTTACCTCGTGGTATTGCTATAGAAGCTCATGAAGATTATCTTGGTAAAACAGTTTATCTTGTTTAGCTAAGTAAAATGGATTGCCACGCCTTACGGCTCGCAATGACGTTTTATATTAACCTAAAAAACAAAACCGCTTATTCTTTGCGAGTAAGCGGTTTTTGATTTGAATTGTTTTGCGATTAACAAACTCAAAATCTGTGCCGATAGATTTATACCGAAATTAAAATAGGGGTAAATCTATATGAACTATGCAACAGGTAAACCACTGTCTGTGACATTATCATCAAACGGTTATGATATACTGGCATCTGGAACTTTTATAACTGCAGGTAAGGATAGTGCAGAAATATATTTTGAAGGTCTATGTTTCAAACTTGTGTTTATAAATTCTGACAGACCAATGAATATGAGTGTGGAAGGTGAGCCTTCAGGCAAAATGCTTACATTTAGACTAGAAAATTTTTCTAATCCACTTGGCTCAGGAACGAGTGAACCTCTAGAAGTAGGTTCGAAAATGGGAAAAAAGCTGTATTTTTCTTTCTATATAACTGCTTATGACAATGAATCGGTAAAACAGGTGACATATACTTTTTATTCCAGGGGGTAATTTCAATGAATGAATCTTCTTTAGGCATAATACCTGTTGATATTATTAACCAACAGATTCAGAGAGTGTCAAAACTTGATGATTCTCAATTATATTGCTATAATATAAATAAGAATTCTATTGCTAGTGCTCAAAATTTTGAGGCGGTCTATAGAACTATGATAACCAACTGCATAAAAAATATAGAATCATCAAAAATAGAGATACCTGGTAAAGAATCTTTAAAAGATTATATTTTTGCTCATTTTGATTTGCATGATAATTTACCGAAAGTCTGTTTAAAGCTGACATCATTATTCCCAGAGATAGAAAAATTCACATTAAAAGTTGTTTCTGATTGCGAAACACCTGATTTTAAATTCATAAATATAATCTTCAACCAGAAACAATTATCAAAAGAACTAGACAAAAGAATCAGAGAATTTTACCTTAGCGATACTTTTGATTTCCTTAAAAACTCTGATTCTTTTATAAGCTTGTCGCAGAAGGATTATTATGTATAACTGGGAAAATTACGGCAAAATAGCAGAGTATATTGAAAATATTCCTGATAGTGAAATAGATGAAGAAACTAGAGTTAGAAATGTTATCAGCCGAATGTGCTACCATGCTTTTCACTGCCTTGAAATCTGGGCTATAGAAAAAGCAGGGTATAAATGTAGCATGAATAGCTCTACCCATCAGAGTCTTATAAATTGTTTAAGAAGAACAAAAATAAGGGACAGAGCTAACGACTATGCCCAATTAAAAGCAATAAGAGTTGCATGTGACTATAAACACGAGCCGTTGGATGTGAAAAACCAGCTTGACGATGCTAGATTTTATTATAAAAATATAGTCGATATGTTATCTGGTTACAGTCAGTTAAAATAAATAATCCTAAGAAATCTTTCCTTAGCAAAAAAAATAAGAAATCGCTTATGCTGAAAGTATCAGTTTAAGCGGTTTTTTATTTTGTCTGAAGGAGATTTTTAAATGGCTGAAATATCGATGTCGGTGAGATGTGACGAGCTTCTAAGGGTGATGGAAAGGATAGCTAAAAAATTAAATGATCCAGAGCCAATGATGAAGAGATTAGGAGCTACTGCAACCACTGAAGTTCAAAAGAATTTTTCTGTTGGTGGTAGATATTCGTCACCAGAAGACCCGATTGGTGGTGAAAAGAAGTGGAAGCCATTAAGTCAGACTACGAAAGATATTAAAGAGAGTATGGGAAAAAAAGGACCTTATACTATATTGAGAAATGACGGGATTTTAGTAGGCTCTATACACAGCAAAGCAACAAAAGATACTGTCACTGTAGGAACCAATATGGTTTATGCAGCTCTTCACCAGTTCGGGGCAAAGGCAGGACAATTCGAGATGCTAATTAAGGCACATATAAGAAAACGAAAAGTCACTGGTTCAGAACTTCTGAAGAGTGGCAAGCCAGGAAAAATTAAACCGATGACTATAAACACTTCTGTAAAGGCACATATAAGAAAATCACCAGCGATACCAGCAAAACCTTTCATGAACATTCACCCAGAATCACTAGCAATGATTATACAGGATATTCAGGATAAATTCTTGAAAGATGAGTAATTTAGCTGTTGGTGCTGTTTTCTTGGCTTTTAGAGGCTGAATCCTCAATCATTTTTTTTGTTTTTAAAATTTCTTCGGCTTTCTTATACATAG
>CAJOQX010000132.1 GCA_905236865.1 Candidatus Rifleibacteriota bacterium | reverse complement strand
CCCCTTTGCGACTCGCTGACCTCCTGTCGCTCGCTTGCATACCGCCATCCTTGGCGGTTATACAAAAGGGGGCGAGGACATTACTCCATACATTGAATTTTTATAAATTTCTTAGTTTTAGCACAGCCTCTCGCAATGACGAGTTTGACACAAACAGAAACAAACAATCCTCTTATACCTTATCTCTCATCTCTAAACTCTTAAATTGTCTCGCGTCTCACCATCATTATTATGAATCTACCAACTATGAAAGCTTCATCAATAAAAGAAAAAGTTTGCGTTTGTCCTCATTTCTCAATTTTCAAGTATTGACAAGAAATAATAATTTATTTAAACTTCACATAAATAAACTATATATCATCTTGGCTGTTAAAATAAATAAGGAGAAAAAAATGAGATACTCAAAATGGTTAAAATTTATAGCTATTCCTGTTGCTTTAGGTATAGTATTTGCAATTACAAATAGTTTAAGAGCTGAAGAAACAGACAAAATTAATGTTTTTTGCGTTATGTCAGAAAATATTGAAGCTGAAGTAAAAGTAGCTTCTGTAGATTTAAAAGTAAAAGAAAATGTAGAAACATTTGCTTTAAAAGGTTATCAACCTCACTGCACACTATATATGACTGCTTATCCTAAGGGTCGTGAAAAAATGGTTGGTGCAATAGTTAAAAGAATCGCAAAAGGTACAAAGCAGTTTTTTATTAGTACAACAGGAATAGAAGTTGCTTCTAGTGATTGGCTGTTTATGGGATTAGAAAATAACAAGAAACTTCAATCTCTTTGCAACAAGATTTGTGATAAACTAGCTTTCTTAAGAGCAAAATCTGATTATGTTCCTGAATGGGCAAAAAATATGCCTGAAAAAGTGAAATGTATTAAAAATTATGGAAGCCCAAATGTCTTTTCTCAATTTAATCCACATTTAACACTTCTTCCAAAATCTAATATAGAAATGCTCAAACGTTTCAAAGAATTTTGTACAGAAAAGAACTACAATAAACCAGTTATGGGTAAAGTTGTAGCTATAGGCTATGGTTTTGCTGACCGAGACGGACAAATAAAGACTCCAATAGAAGTTTTCCCTTTAGGTGAATAAATGGCCGAAAACTATATTTTTGAAATGGACTGGAAAGTCCGTGATTACGAATGTGATTTGCAAGGAATAGTTAATAATGCTGTATATATGCATTATTTAGAATATACGAGGAATGAGTTTTTAAACAAAACAGGTACTAACCTTGCAGATCTACATTCGATGGGTATTGATATTGTTCTTGCAAGAATCACTATGGCTCTAAAAACTCCACTAAGACCAGGTGATGAAGTATTGTCAAAATTAAATCTACACAAAGAAAAGATAAAATACGTTTTTGAACAAGATTTATTTAGAAAATCAGACAATAAAATAGTTTGCAAAGCTACAGTAGAACTAGTTTGTCTTATTAATGGCAAATTAGGTAATTCTGAATTTGTTGATAATCTATTGATGAAGCAACAATAAAATAATTTTGTTGTTTATATTGATTAAAATTGATAATATTAATCAATAACTTGAAAGCATGAGAAGGTCTTAATATTATGTATAACTTTTGTCCCAAATGCGGAAGTAAATTAGTTAATAATACTAATTATTGTTCCAGATGCGGATATGAAATAGTTAAACAAAAAATAGGTGATGACACAGAGATAGATTTAACAGAAGAAGAAAAAGAAGAATTTTCAGATATTAAAATAGACGAAGATTATGCAAGTGCCATAGAAGCTTTTATGGAAGAAGTATATGAACCTGTAGAAGAGGTTGATGAAGAAAATAATGAAGATGAAGAAAACAATGAAATTCTTCTAAATACCGATTATCAACAAACTTCTTCAAATATCAAAAATAATCATAGTAAAATTGGTTATAATACAGAAAATGAACTATCTGATTATGAAAAAAAATATATCAAATATAAGATTAGCCAAAATATTATTGATGATACAGCAATAGATAAATCAAATAAAAACATAACTAAAATAGAAAATAAAGAAAAAGAATCAGAAGACAAGAATTCCATTACAGATTTTCCTATAGAAACATTTCTAGCATTAATGGTTAAGTGTCCTGCTGGTTCATTTTTGATGGGGTCTCCGATAGAAACAGGAAAAGCTTTTTTTGGTGGAAATGTTGCCAAAGATAATGAAGAATATCAACACAAAGTTACTTTAACTCAATCTTTTAAAATATCAAAATATCCAATAACACAAGCTCAGTTCAAAGCTATTATGGGCTTTAATCCATCTAAATTCACTAATGATGAACAAAATCCTGTAGAGAATGTAAGTTGGCATGAAGCAAAGGAATTTTGTCAAAAGCTAACTTCTTATTATCGAGCTTTAATTCCAAAAGGTTATAAGTTTGACTTACCTACTGAAGCCCAATGGGAATATGCTTGTAGGGCAGGAACTATGACACCTTTAAATAATGGAAAAAGAATTACGACAGAAAAAAATCTGTGCCCAAATCTTGATGAAATAGCTTGGTATGTAAAAAATACCGAAAAAACAAGACCTGTAGGAAAGAAAAAAGGTAATTCCTGGGGTATTTACGATATGTTGGGAAATGTTTGGGAATGGTGTTTAGACTGGTATGCCCCTTACCCCAAATCTACTTTTATAGATCCTATAGGTCCAGAAATTGGGACACATCGTGTTATGCGTGGTGGTAGCTGGCTTAGCGGAGCTTGGTTTTGCCGTTCAGCATTTAGAAGTTATAACGGTCCTGCCTTTAGAATTAATAATATTGGTTTTAGAGTTGTTCTAGTAAAAGATACAAGCGACTGATTTATTTTGAGTAGTTTGGTTCAAATAGAAGCACCCATACGGTCTGAAAAACTATTTTTATATCTAATAAAATACTATAATAATCTATATAAGAATAATCGTAGGTTACTTTGTCTTCAAGTTTTAAATAGTATCTTGAATTAACAGCTGCTAAACCAGTAACGCCTGGCTTAACAGACAATCTTCTTCCTTGAAAAGCATAAGACTCATTGACAAAGAAAGGTCTTTCAGGTCGAGGACCAACAACAGACATTTCCCCTGTAAGAACTAAGAAAAATTGAGGAAGCTCATCTATTCCAAATTTTCTTATAAACTTACCCAGTTTTGAAACTCTAGGGTCATCCGCAGTCGAAACAGTAGGGCCGCTTTGTGCTTCAGAGCCTGTTCTCATAGAGCGAAACTTCACCACATCGTATTCTTTACCATTTAATCCAACTCTTTTTTGTTTATAAAAAACAGGTCCTGGAGAATCTATTTTAACAAGAATAGAAGTAAGCAACATAACAGGAGAAGTAATTGTAATAGCAAAAATAGAAAACAATATATCAAACAATCTTTTTATAAACTTTTGAGTTTCAGAAAGAGGGTGGGAACAAATAGTAATTAACGGAAAATCCTCTAAGCTTCTCAAACCTATAGAACCAGTGGTTTTACTTGGGTCAACAGAGATACGCACATTAAATTTATGAGGCTCTTCTTTTCGCTGATAGTATATTTGTGCCCAAAATTTATCCAAACTAATATTTGAATCGGTAACAAAAACTTCATGAACGTGTTTAAATATTACTTCTGAAGCTAATTCATCTATTTCGCTAGGTTTCATAGTTCTAACAATACGAAACCTTACTCCGCCACGTCTATGAAAATGATTAATTATTCTTTTTCCATCAGCAGGATTACCTATTATTATCGCTTTAACAAGATTTGGATGAGGTCTGAAAACTTTAGAAACTATAACTCTCACAAGAAAGACTGCAAAAATGCTAATAGCGGTAGCAATAAGCATAATAGGTCTTGGAAAGTTATGAGAAAGAGCAGCAAAACTTCTAGACATAAAACCAACTAGGTTAAAAACAATAAAAGTAGATAATAACGAACTAGTGGTATGAAAAATAATGTCAGAAGCGGCATTCAATCTTCTAAGACTAAAAATACCCGATACAAATCCAAAAAAAGCATAAAAAGCAAATAAATCAAATTTTACTTGATTGTATGAATTTATATAGGTATCTACAGGACCAGAATTTGCCAGCCAAAGATAAAACGTTTCTCTAAATATGAAATCAAGAAGAAACATATCACTTATTAACAAAACAAGTGATAGTATTATTTCAGCACCTTGTGGAAGTCTGAAGCTAAATCTCTTCAATTTACTACTTAGAGACATAATAAAAACCTATTTTAAATACAACTCTATTTCGTTTGCTATATCGTCTAGATTCAGTATTCTTTCAGCCGCCTGTTGATCTAATGCGGCTCTAGGCATACCATAAACAACAGAAGACGCTCTATCTTGGGCAATAGTAAGACCACCCATAAGTTTTATATTCTTTAAACCTCTAACCCCATCATCACCCATTCCTGTTAAAATAATACCTACTGCGTTGCTTGCAAATTCTTTTGCGGCAGAAAAAAACAAGGTATTAATACTAGGAGCAAATGCTTCTTTATCGATTTCGTTCGAAGTTATAGAAAAAACACATCGTCCGCTTAAATTGCGTATAACTTTTGTTTGATGGTCACCAGGACAAATATAAACAATAGAATTTTGCAATTGTTCACCATCACAAGCTTCTTTAACTTTTATTCTACTAATCATATTTAATCTTGAAGCAAATGTAGCAGTAAAAGACTTTGGCATGTGCTGTGCTATAATTACTGGAGCTGGTAAATTAGGATCTAAAGAAGCTAATATTTTTTGAATGGCTGGAGGGCCACCAGTAGAAGCCCCAATAAATATTGCTTTAGTTATAACATCATTTTTACCTGGAAAACGGCTAACTGCTGGTTTATGGGTAAATTCGAGTTTTATTGTATGTGGTTGACTTCCAGCAGCATTGTGTATTTTTGAAATAAGTTCTTTTTTAAGAGATAATATATTGGTTGTAAAAGTTGAACCAGGTTTTGGGATATAATCTACAGCCCCTAAATCAAGGGCATCTAAAGTTACTTTTGCCCCTTCATGAGTAAGAGAACTTACCATAAGAACAGGTGTAGGCCTAATACTCATAATTTCCTTTAATGCTTGTAATCCATCCATTAAAGGCATTTCTACATCCATAGTAACTACATCTGGTTTTAATCGCCCTACCCTTTCAATGGCTTCTATTCCGTTTCCAGCCGACCCAACTATTTGGATAGTAGGATCTTCTTTCAACATCCTTTCAAGAGCTATTCTCATAAAAGCAGAATCATCAACTATGACAACCCGTATTTTCTGTTCTTCCATATATTTATTTACTTTCTGACTTTCTATATGCGTAACTTCCTTGATTATCGACAATAGCAAACGTTTTCTCTGGTATGTTAAAACATTCACATTCACCAATAAACAGAAGCCCATTAGGATTTAAGCATTCAAAAAAGGTTTCAAGCAATTTTTTTCTTAAGACTTCATCAAAATATATTAACACGTTTCGACAGAAAATAATATCTGTACCTTGCATTATTTTTAAATTATTAATATCTTTTAAATTCATCCAATGAAAATCAACCATTTCTTTTATATCATCAGAAACGATACAATTGCCTTTTCCATCATGTTTACCTATTGAAAAACCAAGCAATTCTTCAAAATAATCAATTTTTCCCTGTAATGATTTAGAGCTATAAATTCCTCGTTTAGCAATCTGAAGACTGTTTTTATTTATGTCTCCTGCATTAATAGTAAATCTGGATTCTGGATTCTTTTTCATAAAATCTTTAGCAAGCATAGCAATAGAATAAGCTTCTTCGCCATGAGAACAACCAGCACTCCATATTCTTAAAGGAAAATTATTTTTATTATTCTTAAAAAAACTAGGGAACAAAACTTCTTTAAGATATTCAAATTGTTTTGGATTACGAAAAATACAACTTTCACTTATTGTTATTTCGTCAACAAAATCATCCATTACACTAGAATTGTTTTCATAATTAAGTAGCAACTCAATATAATTCTCAACATTCTTACAATTATTGCAATTCATTTGATTAATAATCTTTTTTTTAGCTCTATTTTGTGGAATACGTTCCAATACTATTCCAGCATAATCATTAATAGCTTTGCTAATAATATTTAAATGTTCTTGAGTTATTCTGTTCATGCTTTATGATATGGCTCTCCAAACATTATAGATATAGCTCTGTAGAGCTGTTCTGCTAAAACAAGAAGAGCTAATTGATGATTCATAGTTAAAGGCGAAAGGGATATAGATTCTTTTGCTAATGCTTTTACTCTTTTATCATGACCTTCAGCCGCTCCAAGACATAAAGTCAAACGGTTGCAACCTGACTTTAACTTATTATCTAACCATTTGACAAAGCCATCAGTATCAGGAGATTTTGCGTGTTCATCTAAAGTTATAATATATTCTCTGCCGCTAATACGTCTAACAAGTTCATCTTGAGTTCTGCAATTAATTATTTCGACAGGAAGGCGTTTTGTACACCTTTCCAAATAAAGATCAACAAGTTTTTGATATGGTTTATCCTGTATTTTCCAAGGCATTAGAATTTCAATATTCATCCAATAGCCTCTTTTCTATTGAATATTTGCGGATAATTATTCAAAAGCTTATTTTTAATATTAGACGATAAAGTATTGCCGACATAAACAAACTCACTTGGATTGTCTTGATCAGCTACTGTAATATGCATATTTCTAAAAGAAGCTCCATCAAATTCAAAAAATGACTCTAAAGCTTCTAAAGCTTTTTCTTTTGTGTTAGACTCCTGACTTAAATGCATTAACACAACATTTTCTGGCACTTTGTTCATTTTAGAAAGAATACCCCTGACACCTTCATTAGGAAGATGCCCACTTTTGCTTTTAATTCTTTGTTTTAAAAAGCTTGGATATGAACAATTTTTAAGCATTTCTGAATCATAATTGCTTTCAATGCAAAGCAAATCTGCGTTTTGAGTATGTTTTAAAACTTCTTTAGTAACACAACCCAAATCTGTAGCCATAACCATATTATAGCCATCTTTCTCTATATGAAGCCCCATAGGTTCAGCAGCATCATGTGGAACTTTGAAAGCCGTACAAAGACAACCGCTTATATAAAATTCCTTTTCATAACTCATTGGATAATATTCATCTAAACTTATGCCTTTATCAACAATTGCAAAAGCTGTTCCTGTAGTACAATATATTTTCAAATGAGGAGCTTTTTTTAACAATACTTTTAAACCTTTTATATGGTCTTCATGCTCATGAGTTATAAAGATACCTTCTAAATCATCTAAAGACAAATATCTTGAAGCAAGGTAATCACATATTTTTTTGCAAGTAATACCAGCATCAAGAAGATAGAATGAACCATCTAATTCTAAAAGAGCAGAATTTCCACGGCTTCCAGAGCCGATAAAGGTTATACCAAGCACGATTTCCTCAAAAAGTTAAGTATTAATGAAAGATTATGCTACTTTTAAAAAGAAAAATCAATACTAACTTTTTGTTTTTATCCTTTTTTTACTATAAACAACAATATTAGTCGAATATTACCACAGAGCAAACACAGTTGCATAAGTAACAATCCCACAAAAGACTTTCACCTCTGTTTATTTTTTTTAAATTTGCCTCTTGTACTATTATTCAATTCGTGTTAAGTTTTTAGCGAATTTGTAGGAGGTTGCTCTTTTTATGGCAGAAGAAAATATCCAACCTAAAGCTATAAATCTTCCAAAGGAAGAAGAAGCAAAGGCTTTAGCTGATATAAAATTTGTTAACAATAGAATTATTGCCGAAATTGGCAAAGTGTTTATAGGTCAGACAAAAGTTGTAGAAGAAGTCCTATATGCTCTTTTCGCAAGAGGTCATGTTCTTTTGATTGGTGTTCCAGGTTTAGGAAAAACACTTTTGGTAAACAGTCTTGCAAAGCTTTTAGACCTAGATTTCAAGCGTGTTCAATTTACTCCTGACTTAATGCCTAGTGATATTATAGGAACAGATATTATTGAAGAAAACACAAAAACAGGAGAACGCAATTTCCGTTTTCTAAAGGGGCCTTTATTTACACAAGTTTTGTTAGCAGATGAAATAAACAGAACACCTCCCAAAACACAGGCTGCACTTCTTCAAGTAATGCAAGAACGCAAAATTACAAGTGGTACAACAACTTATGATGTAGAAGAGCCTTTCTTTGTTTTAGCAACCCAAAACCCAATAGAACAAGAAGGAACTTACCCTCTGCCAGAAGCACAGTTAGACAGATTTATGTTTAATGTCCGTTTGGAATATCCTCCTGTAGAAGAAGAAATAATGATGGTTAAAGCAACAACTTGTGGTACAGCCGAAGATTTGAAACCAGTTATAACTTCTGAAAGAATTAAAGAACTTCAAGAAATAGTTAGAAGAGTTCCTGTTTCCGACAGAGTTATAAAATATGCTGTGTCTATCGCCGAAGCTACAAGACCTAATCAACCAAATTCAAGTGATTTTGTAAATAGTTACATTACTTGGGGTGCTGGTCCTAGAGCTAGTCAGTATTTGATTCTTGGGGCAAAAGCTAGAGCTGTATTACAAGGAAGATACTATGTTGCTTGTGAAGATATTAGAGCATTAGCTTCTGCTGTTCTTCGTCATAGAATTATGTTAAATTTCAGTGCTGAAGCAGAAGGAATTACACCAGATGCAGTTATTGAAAAAATTCTTAAATCAGTTCTTGAACCAGTTGAGTAATGAATAAATTATAAAAAGGCTCGTCATTGCGAACTAGCGAAAGCAAAGTGTGGCAATCTAGACTTTTTATAATTGGTTTAATTGGTGTTAGGTGTGATTGGTATGATGGACAAAACCAGTAAAATATCAAGATTTTTAGACCCAGAACTTTTAGCTTCACTTTCAAACCTTGAGATAAAAGCTAGAACAGTTGTTGAAGGTATGATTGAAGGACAGCATAAAAGCCCATTTAAAGGCTTTAATGTTGAATTTTCAGAATATAGGCAATATGTTCCAGGTGACCCACTAAAAGATATAGATTGGAAAGTCTACGGTAGAACAGATAAGTTCTATATAAAAGAACATGAGCAGGAAACCAATCTGTCTGGATATATGATTCTTGATACAAGCGGTTCAATGTCTTACAAAGGCTCTGGAAGCATGAGTAAACTAGATTATGCATCTACCCTAGCCGCATCTCTTTCCTATTTAATGCTAAAACAGCAAGATTCAGTAGGTTTAGTTACTTTTGCAGATGGAATCAGTAAAGTTATAAGACCAAAAACAGGTATTTCTCATTTGATGACAATCTGTAACGAACTAGATAATATAAAAGCTACAGAAAAAACTAATATAGGAGATAGTCTTGACGTAGTTGGACAGACTATGAAAAAAAGAGGTATTTTTGTTCTTTTCTCTGATTTAATGGATGATGCAGAAGTAATCATCAACAAATTAAGACAGCTAAAAAGCCGAAGACACGAAATAGTGCTTTATCATGTATTAGACAACGATGAAATTAAATTTCCTTTTGATGAAATGACTAAATTTAAAGATTTAGAAGACAAATCAGAAATTACAACAGATGCCTTTTCTCTCCGTAGCGAATATTTAACAAGAATAAGGCAGATGGTAAACAGATTTAAATCCGCTCTAAGAAAATCTGGAATAGATTATTTGCTTGCAAACACATCTGTTCCTTTAGAAGCAAATATTAGAAGCTTCTTTACACGCCGTCAGGCTATTATGGAAAGGTAAAGAAGATGAATTTTGCAAATCCATGGTTTTTATTAGGTCTTCTCGGTATCACTATTCCTATATGGCTTCATCTATATTTTAAGAAAACTCCTGTTTTAAAAGACTTTCCAAGCTTACGTCTTATTGCTAAATCTGTTGAATATCTTTCACGTCAAAAAAAGATTCGCAACATACTTTTAATGATAATTAGAATTTGTCTGATTATTATTGCTGTTCTAGCTTTAGCAAGACCTTTTGTTGGGCAAAGTGCAGGTGTTGGTGTTTCTTCATCTGCTCCAACTGCTTTTGTTATTCTATTAGATAATTCTATGTCTATGGGAAGCACTTATCAAGGTGTGTCAGTATTTAATACTGCCAAAGCAAGAGCGTTAGACATACTCGAACAAATGAATCCATCAGATAAAGCCACCGTTGGTTTTATCAACGAACCAGGTGGGCTTGTTTTTCCACAGCTAACCTGGGATAAAGAAGCTTTAAAACAAAGTATTAATAATGCAAAACTTACATCTGCTGGAACAGACATAGCTTCAGCTTTATTACCAGCGTTAGAGCTTCTTGTTCCACTAAATGGCTACAAAAAGACAATCTATGTTGTTACAGACATGACTGAATCAGCTTGGCAACCATTTGTAGATAGGTATGATTTAAACAAAATAGACAAAACAATAGATTTGGTTATAGTTCCTGTAGGTGATACTGCACCTGAAAATATGGCAGTAACAGGACTAGAAACAGATGCTTCTGTGATTATGCTTGGCAGAAAAATACCATTAAAAATAATTGTAGCAAACTATACAAATAAAAAACAGACGGCAAAAATAAGTATTTCCATAAATGGAGAACGCAGAATTAGTGCAGAAACTGAAGTTGAAGCGAACAGTGAAAAAATTTGTGCCTTAGAATGTGCTTTTTCTAAAACAGGTATGAATCACATAGAAGCTTCTATTCAAAACGATGCTATGAATCTTGATGACCAAAGACATTTGGCTGTCAGAGTTTTTGAACCATGCAAAATTTTGCTTGTTAAACCAGAAAACGTGGGAAATACAGAAAATACCGATGATATTTTTATTAAATTTGCTCTCAACCCATTAAATAGAAGCAAAGAGAATATATTTATAGTTGAAACACGCTTGACTAGCGAAATCACAAATACAGAACCATCGAATTATTCAGCAGTAATACTTCTCAATCAAAGGCATATTCCAGAAAACTTTATAAAGAAGCTTTCAGACTATGTATTAGCGGGTGGAAATCTTATTACTTTCTTAGGCGATAAAGTAGAGCCAGACTGGTATAACAAACATTTGTCAGATGATTTAGGCGGTGGTTATTTATTACCAGCAAGAATATTTAAAAGAGTTGGTAATTCTGTAAGCAAATCAGTCGGCTATCAGCTTACGGATATAGATTTGGGGCATCCTGCATTTAGTATTTTCAGTAAAGATGGAAATGGCGATCTAAGCAGAGCCAAAATTTATGAGTTTTTCCAAGTTAGACCGAATCCTACAGCTATGCTTTTATGCCGTATGAGCCATGGCTTACCTGGTATTATTGAAGAAAAGCGTGGAAGAGGCCGTTCAATGTTAATAACTTTTACAGCTAACAATCGCTGGTCTGATTGGCCAATAAAACCAACTTGGCTTCCTTTCTTACATCAAGCAGTTATTTCTATGGTAACAGCAAATGACTTAACAATTAATGGTGCAAGACCTGGAATGCCTATTACAGCTACTATAAATGCTACAGATTCTAACAACAAAGTTGTTTTGAAAAAACCAGATGGAACAAGTGAAAATATAGATGGTCTAACTTTAACAAAAGGGCTTTTACACTTTACTACTAGAAACACAGATCTATCTGGTTATTATGAACTTATTGTTGGAAACAATATTTTAAGTGCCTTTGCTGTAAATCCACCACCAGAAGAAAGTCGTTTAACAAGAATTAATTTAAGAAAAATACCTAGATTTATTCCTCTAAAACAAGAAGTTGGCAAAGGAAAAAGCGTAAGAGAAAAAGTCACTATTTTACGTGATGGCTACGATTTAAGCGGTCTGGCAATATGGTTGCTGATTATACTAGCTTTAATCGAAGGTTTTATAGCCAATAAGCCAATATTAAAAAGGCTGTCTAAAAACTAGCTTTTTACTTTAAAATTAGTTTTGTCTAATTATTTTAAAATCCCCCTTAGTCCCCCTTTATAAAAGGGGGTGAGGACATTACTCCATACACTGAATTTTAATAATTTTTTAGTTTTTAGATAGCCTCTAAAGATAGGTTAAAGGTTAGAGATTAAAGAAAGAATATTACGACTACCAACAAAAAAAATTATCTTCATTTTGGTAAAATTTCTTCTATTTGCTTGAGTATTCTTTCTTCTACATCTTCAGGGCGACTTTTTCCCATTGCTTCAGACATTTTTGCTAAATTGTCTTCGGTCTTAATATCTGCAATTATTTTTACAAGATTAGCCATATTCAAGTCTTTATCTAATAATACCTTTGCAGCTCCAAGTTCTTCCAAAATTCTTGCATTTTTTTCTTGATGATTATCTGTTGCATAAGGGTAAGGAATAAGAATTGCAGGCTTTTTACAAACAGCTATTTCTGAAAGTATTGTAGCTCCAGCTCTTGAAATCAACAAATCCGCCACATCAAATGCTTCTTTCATCTCGTGCAAATACGGAAGAAGCTGATAATTTTCAGGTTTGTTAGCAATAGCTTTTGAAACCATTTCATAATCTCTTTCTCCTGAAATATGGATAAGCTTTATGTTTGGATTCTTTGGCAACCATTCATTTGCCAATTCAATACAGGCTTTATTAATAGAAAGAGCACCTCTAGAACCACCAACAGCCAAGAGTATAAATTCACCTTCATTTTTCTTAAATTTAGAACCAGTAACAGCTTGTTCAAGAAAAGCTTTTCTAACTGGGTTTCCAGTATGAACAACTCTAGAGTTATCTATTTTAGCCGCAGACCTGTATGTTAATAAAACTTTTGCTGCTTTATTTGCAAATATTTTATTGGTTACACCCATTGCCGCATTTTGTTCATGAATTATAGCAGGAATACCTAATATTCTTGCGGCTGTTAAAGTTGGAAAAGCAACAAAACCACCAGTAGCAATAACTATATCTGGTTTAAATTTTCGTAAATACTTCAAAGCATCAACTATTCCCATAAAATTAACAAAAGGAAATGTAAACCATTTTGAAGAAATAGTTCTCGGCATACCTTGAGCTCTCACACCCATAAACTCAATATCTTCTAACCTTGAAACAATCTTTTCCTCCATACCGCCAATTACACCAACATAGCCACTCTCAAAAGAATATTTTTTTTGCAGTATTTCACGTATTGCCAAAGCAGGATAAATATGACCACCTGTTCCGCCACCACTAAATATAATACGCATTTTACTTTCTCCTAAGGTTAGAAGGTTCTAAATCTTTAAATTTGCTAGAAAATGGCAAAGCTCTAAGATTTTGATAAAGATTATCTTGTGAACCGTATCGTGAAATATTAAGCAATATACCGATACCTATAGCCAAAAAGAGTATACTTGACCCACCGTAGCTAATGAAAGGCAAAGTAACCCCCGTAGTTGGTAAAAGGCTTAACACAACACCTATATTTACTAGAACTTGCAATGCTATTACAGAAGTAATTCCAGCAGCAGTAAGGAAACCGAACATATTTGGAGCTCTAGAAGCAATATAAAAACCTCTCCAAATCAAAATAAAAAAGAGTACCAATACTGCAACTCCACCAACAAGCCCAAGTTCTTCACAAATAATAGCAAAAATAAAGTCTGTATGCCTTTCTGGAAGTATAAAGAATTTCTGTCTGCTTTGACCAAGACCCAATCCACTAATACCACCAGAACCGATAGCAACTAGAGATTGAATTATATGATAACCACTTGATTTAGCATTTTCCCAAGGGTCTAAAAATGCCATTAGACGCCTTGTTCTATAACCAGCTTGAAAAATTAACGTAATAATCAAAACTAAGCCACAACCAGCCAAAGAACCTAAATTCGTGAGAGAGCCATTTCCCAAAAAATACATTGCAAAATATGTTCCACCGATAAGCGTTGCTGTAGAAAGATTTGGCTCTTTATAAATAAGCAGAAAAACTAAGGCTGTAACAAACAAATCAGGCAACATCCCATACCAAAAGTTTTTGATTAGCTTTTGCCTAGCTGAAATTGAATGTGCCATATAAAGCACAAAACATATTTTGGCAAATTCTGAGGGTTGAAAACCGATACTTCCAAAACGAAGCCATCTTTTTGCCCCCCCAATATCACGAGATACACCAGGAATCAAAACAACTATCAACAAAACTATAGCAAGTCCTAGTAATGGAACAGCTATTTTTTCAAGCTTGTTATAAGGAATTGCTGATGTGAAAATCATCGCTAAAAGTCCAACGATAACCCAAGACAACTGCCTTTTAAAGTAATAAAGCCCATCCGACATCTTAGCCAAAGAAGTTACAGAGCTTGCAGAATACACCATTACAAGCCCTACTCCCATTAGAGCTATAACGACAAAAAGCAATATATGGTCAAATTGTATAGGTTTCTTTGTCATTTGCTAGAAAGATTGTTGACCAATTCTTTAAAATGTTTCCCTCTAATTTCAAAATTAGGATATTGGTCGTAACTACTGCAAGCAGGAGATAGAAGAACAGTATCGCCAGAATTAGCCCATTGATAAGCAATGTTTACAGATTGTTCTAGATTTTGAGCAGTTCTTAATGGAACAACACCTTCAAGTGAAGCCCTAAATCTATCTTTCGCTTCTCCGAATAAAATTACTCCCCTAGCTGTTTGTCTTATAGTTTCAACCCACTCTGTAAGGTCTGTTCCCTTGTCTCGACCGCCAGCAATCAATATTAAAGGCATTTTACAAGCTTTTAGAGCAGTTATTGAAGCAGCACAATTTGTGCCCTTAGAATCATTTATGAAGTTTACGCCACTTACTTCCCGAACCCATTCCAAACGGTGTTCAACACCAGAAAAATCTCTAACGACTTTTTCTAGCTTTTTAGGTTCAACTCCAGCTAAAATTGCAGCTAAAGAAGCACACATTATGTTTTCTTGGTTGTGTGCCCCAATAAGTTTTGGTGCATTAACATCAAATAGAATTATTTCTTTTCCATCTTTATCTATGTAAATATAGTTGTTGTTTTTTATTGTGACAGCTGGCTTTTCATCTATTATCTCTCGTCCAAACCAAGCTGTTTTACATTTCAAAGAAAGTTTCATTTCTCTCATTAGCTGTTGATCTGCATTGAGAATCAAACATTGATCTGACCCCATATTTAAGGCGATGTTTTTCTTTGCATCGATATAGGCTTTATAATTGGGGTATCTGTCTAGATGGTTTTCAAAAAAGTTAGTAATAATACCAATATCAGGTTTAAAATCACAAATTGTTTCTAACTGGAAACTACTGACTTCAAGAACTTGAACAGAATCATCTGTAGTCTGTGTAGCGAAACTCATCATAGGTATACCAATATTACCACCGAGAAAAACCTTATCAAACTGCTCTTTACAAAACAAAGAAAGAAGTGTAGTTGTCGTTGTTTTACCATTGCTACCAGTAACAACAAGGCGCTTGCCCTTAGAAAGTCTGTAAGCTATTTCTATTTCGGAATAAATGGGAATATTTTTTTCGGTAGCTTTTACCAATACAGGAATATCTGGTCTTACACCAGGACTCAACACTATAAAATCAGAGTCTAATACTTTTTCTGTATTACCATAAGCTTCATAAGCAACTTTATCTAGTAAATCTTCTTTTGAAAGCGTGTTTTTAAGCTTTTCTTCGGACTGAATATCGGAAATAAAAATGCTAGCACCGCTTTCATAAAGTGTCTTTGCAGCAGCTAATCCGCTTTTTGCCGCACCAATAATAGAAATCTTTTTTCCTTTAAGATTCATTTTTAATTTGCCTCGTTATTTTTAGCGACTCATAAAACTTTTTACTGATAGTATCACGAATAGCAATAAATTGACAATAGTTAAAGATATAAGACTAGGGCAAACTATTATTCAATAATGATTCTAGTGTTTTTATCAATATGTCTTAAAATAAAAATCATTTCCGATTCCGAAACTGCGATACAACCAGCTGTATATGTTTTTTTCCCTTTACAATGCATAAAAATAGCAGAACCTTTTGGATAGATTCCTTCTTTATTATAATCCAAGAAGAAAGCATAATGATATTGAGGAGAATAATCAATTATGTGTTCTCCTTTACATTTATGATTCATAGCCGCTACATCAATTATTTTATTATAAAATTCACATTTTTCATCACAGCAATAATGGTTTTCATTCACTTTCAAATAATCTATTGATGTTCCAGGATTTTGTTTTATTCCAAATGCTTGTATTATGCCAAAATCTCCAACAGGGGTCTTGCTATCCCCTTCTTTTTCTTTCCCTAAACCATTTTTTCCTATAAAACCTTCTGTTGATAATAATTCTTCAAATTCATTCTTATCATTTTTTTTGAGTAAGACAATCTTTGCGTTAGAACCGTTTATTTGTTTTACAAAAATGATACTATTTACATTTTTATCATTTGAATATTTTTCTATGGGAAAACTCATATTATCTTTCCATTTAAAATTTTCTATTTTATTTACTGCAAAAGATTCATTAGCAAAAAAAAGAACAAAAACTACTGAAATCAAAAAATATATATTTGATATTTTCATAAAACCTCTTTTTATTAATTATATTTTATTATAACTTAGTTATTTTCTACTTTCAACAGACGAAATGACAATCCATAGTTTTTGTCCATAATAACTTTATATTAAATTTATATTTTAGACTATTATTCTAAGTAAAAATCATTTAAAATAAGAAAAAAATGGAGGAAATTATGAAATTATTATTGGTGTGTGCTTTTATTTGTTTGGTGAATTCTCTTTGTATGGCTGCTAACGAAATAGACATGAATAAAACAAGCGATGTTTTTAAAGGGAAAACTTCAGATGTGAAGATTTCTTTTATCGGTCATGCTTCTATAATGATTGAAAACAACAACAAAGTTTATCACATCGATCCATGGGGAAATATGGGGAACTATTCAAAATTGCCAAAAGCTGATGTTATTTTTGTTACTCATGAACATTTTGACCATTATGATGCAGAAGCAATAAAACAAATATCAAAAGCAGATACAAAAATCATTACAACCGAAACTGTAGCAAATGAATTTGGCAAAAAAACTTTTGTAACAGTTTTGTCTAATGGACAAAATACAAATATTGGCGATGTTAAAGTTGAAGCTGTTCCTGCTTATAATATAGTTCACAAACACGAAGCTGGTCCTTTCCATCCAAAAGGAAGAGGTAATGGATATATTCTAACAATAGATGGTTTAAGGATTTATATTGCTGGTGATACAGAAAATGTTCCCGAACTAAAGAAACTTGAAAATATCGATGTGGCTTTCTTGCCACTAAATCTGCCCTATACCATGGATAAAACTATGTTTGAAGACCTTGCCAATAGCATAAAAGCTAAATACTTATATCCATACCATTCTTCTGGAATGAATCAAAAAATAATCAACTCTGTCAATGTTCCAGATAGCATTGTCAGAATCAGAAAGTTTGAAAAGTAAGAACTAAAAATTAAAAAAAAAATCTCGCATTTCTGCGAGATTTTTTTTTATTATATCTTACATCAATATTTATACTGCAACATTCCCTGTAATCTATAATCATAGCCAAAGAATCTATCATTACTCAAAGAAATAGGAGCTGCTAACGTTATCGACATTCCGTCTTTCACATAATACCTAGAACCTAGAACTAAATCCGTGCTTTTTCCAGAATTAGTTCCATCAAAATGGTTAATTTCACCTATAAATGTAAAAGATTCATTAGCTTTATAATCAAATCCAACATTAATAAAAACACCTTCGTGTTCTGTCTTGTCAGAACTAGAACCTCTATAACCGCCATTAAGATGGATATTTCCACCTTCTTTTCTTTTACTTGATATACCGCCGAAAATTTCCCAAGCGTTGTCTGTTTCTGTATTTCCAATGCTTATATCACTTGTTGGGAAGAAAGCACCTAGACCAATACAAGTAGCCATTTCGTCTGTCTGAGAACTGAATTTAAACCTTAACTCACAATCTCCAATTCCAGAATCTGTTCCATCTCTGAAATTATAAGTAACAGGAGCATAAACATCATAAGATTCTACAGGTAAAACAAAAGCTACTTCAAAGTTTTCCCCAGAATAAGTAAGAATAAATGGGAATCTATAATAATCACCTTCTTCACCAGCTACTAACCTTTGTCCATCTCTTTTTTCTATTGAATTCCATATGAAACCAATAGCCGATGAAAACTTATTGTCACCTAGCGTAAAAGCAGAATATGTATTAATAAGACCTGTCAAACCATTAAAGCTTACGTCATATTTTTCATCGCTTTTTAATTTAAATCTATCATTATTGCTACCAGGAAGAATTATTTCTGGCAAACCAGCATTAGAATAAACTACAGCATCATCGTTGCTTGTTACTGGTGGGAGTTTTAAATTTTCTGGTTCTGGTGCGGTAGGCATAGCATCATAACTTTGTCCTATAGTTCCTTCTCCAAAAGTTGGAATTGACTCATATACAGGTTCTTGATAATTTGGAAAACCAATTTGTGGGATATTGTTACTATAGTTATCATTATACATTTCGGAATAGGCAGTACTTCTATAATTATTTTGAGGCTGATGTCTCATTAGACTACCCTGCCCTCTTTCCAACTTTGTTGCTGGAATTTCAATTATTTGACCAATTTTTATTGAGGCAGGATTACTAATATTATTAGTTTCTGCAATTAGCTTCCATTTAGTAGATGTTCCAAAAAACTTTTTGGAAATAGAACCTAGAGTATCGCCTTTTTTTATTGTATAAGTTTGATAGCCTGTTGTAACTGTTCCACCCGACCAGCTATTATCTGCACTAGTAGCAGAATCTTCTATATAGAAATCTTCGCTCAAAGGAGGAGCTGCCATATATCCTTCAGAATATTGAGCGAACACAGATGGAGCTACTACACTAAGCATCAAGGCTGTAGCTATAATTATACTATGCTTTTTTTTCATGGAACTTGAGTTCCTTTCAAGAGTCTTAATATCAAGCTTTTACACTTTTTCAGCTCTTTTATTCGACAAGTTTCTATAAATCTTTAACGAAAAATAAGATAAAAAATTAAAGATATAAGACTTATATCTTTAATCTTACATCTTAATAATAATCTATTAAAAGCCGATATTAAATGATAAGTATGACTGTAATAGAATAAAGTTATGAATAACCATTTTGTTACTTGCCACTTTGCTACGCATACTTCGTATGCTCTCAATGACATATAACTAGTGGTTTCACAATGATGATTTAATAAAAATTTAGGAGCAAATATGTCTGAACAGCTTTTAGAGCAATTTTTAAATTATCTTTCTGTTGAAAAAGGTTTGCGTCCGAAATCATTAGAAGCTTATCGCAGAGATTTACAAGATTGGCTTGATTTTGCAAACGAACAGAAAAGAACTATTACAGACTCAACTGTTGAAGGTTTGCTCCAAAGATTCAACATTCACCTTCACGACAAGGGTCTTACCCCTCGTTCAATGGCAAGAAAAGCTTCTGCATTAAAAGGGTTTTATAAATTCCTGCTTAGAGAAGGAATTACAGATTTCGACCCAACTGCCGTTCTAGAACGTCCAAAAATAGGAAGACCTCTTCCAAAAGTTATGACTATAGAAGAAATAGAACGTATTTTAAAACAACCAGATGACAATACTGCTCTTGGACTTCGTGACAAAGCGATGTTGGAACTTCTTTATGCTACTGGTATTCGTGAATCAGAACTTATCAGTTTAAAAATAGGCGATGTTAATTCTGTTGCTGAATTTTTAAATGTTGAAGGGAAAGGCGGTCGAGAGCGAGTAGTTCCAGTTGGTGCTTTTGCTTTAGACGCAATTAATGAATATCTACTAAAAGGTCGTCCAACACTTTGTAAAGATATAACAGAAAGAACTCTCTTTCTAAACCCTTATGGTAAGCCTATTTCACGTATGGGAATTTGGAAAGTAATCAAAAAATACTCTATTATGGCTGGAATTAACCATGATATTTCACCACACGTATTCAGACATTCATGTGCAACGCATTTGCTTGAAGGTGGAGCAAGTATTATGGCAGTTCAGGAAATATTAGGGCACGTAGATGTTTCTACAACTCAAATATATACACATCTAACCACCAAAGATTTAAAAGAAATTCATAAAAGGACTCACCCTAGAGGAGAATGAAGATAACCAAAGCAATAACCATTCACAAAAGACGTTCCAGTGTGATTTGCTGGTGCGTAATTTGTGCTATTTTAGGACAATTGCTTTTTTCAAACATTCTTTATGCACAAGAACCTATTCTTATTACTCCACAAGAAGCTATAGATTATTACAAATCTATGACAGAAGACTCTGTTGCTATAGAAGAAACAACAACCCCAAAAGCAACAAATGTAAAAGAAAAAAACATAATAGAAGAAGACGATGATATTCCTACTATTGTAGACAATTCTAACGATGAATTAGAATTTTTTGAAGATGAAGACGAAGATGGTAATATTTTAACGGCTGACACTGAAGCTAAATCTGAAGATACAGAAAAAAAATCGGATGAAAATACAAAGATAAAAAAAGTTTCAAATGATGAAATAGACTTCTTTGATGATGAAGACGAAGAGGGTAATATTTTAACGGCTGACACTGAAGCTACAATAGATGAAAATGCACCTAAATCTACTAATTCAAATAAGAATAATAAAAAAGAAAAGGAAAAAGTTTCTTCCTCTCATGTTATTCGCTATGCAAAAAGGTTTTGGGACGAAGCAGAAGAAAAATATGACAAACATAATATAGAAATTTCAGGAACAAAAACTTTTGAAATGAAAAAAGCAAAAGTTTCTGGTGACATAAGTCATTTTTCTACAGAAAACTATGATTGTTACCCTGGTTTTAAAATGAACCAAAGCTTACATTTGGAAATAGACGGTAATATTAATGAGAAATCTACTGTTCATGCTGTATTAGACGATACAGAAGACGAAGATAGAAAATTTACTGTTACAATAGATAGTAAAAAATGGAAATTTGTTTTGGGTGATTTTCCTATTTCAATGAAAGGTAGTAAATTTGCCCTTTATGGTAAAGAAGTGCGTGGAATAATGGCTGAGGGTTATTTCCACAACAAAATAAAATCAACTTTTATTTATACTCAATCAAAAGGATTATCTCGCCGTGAACAGTTCAGAGGAGCAGGTCAACAGCAAGAATATAGATTACTAGTTTCCCCAATAGTCCAAGAATCTGAAAAGATTTTTATAGATGGAGTTCAACTTTTAAGAGGAACAGATTATCAAATAGATTATGATGAAGGTATAGTTAAGTTTAGCCAATCTATATTGCCTATTGAAGTAACAAGATGGATAGTCATAGAATATGAGTCTAACGATGAAGATATGGCTTACACCCGCAATCTTTTCGGAACCAGACATGAATACATCAGAAGTGAGGGTAAAACAATAGGAATTAGCTGGTTGAGAGAATTTGACCACAATTCTCCAAAGGCTGGAGCTGAAATTGACAATGCTTCAGGAACTATTACACCTATACAACACGATATTTTTGAAACTGATATTGACTGGAAACTTGGAAAGAATTTTTCAATCAATGGTGAATACGCTGTTTCAAAATATGACCCAAATCGTCTTGAAGAGAAAAAAGATGAGGATAAAGTAGTTACAGGTCATGCAGCTAGTTTTGGTTTAAATGGAAAAACAGAAAAGATAGATACATCTATTTCTTATGACCGTGTTGACGGCAACTTTAAAACAATTGGTCGCGAAGATGGCGTTATTGAACTTGGAGAACGTGGTTTGGTAAATGATATAATTAGTAGCAAAGCTAAATTTACATATAAATTCGATAAAGCTTGGAGTGTCTTCGCTGATGGAGAAAAATCAAAAACCAATATTGACAATAATCCTGCTGAATCTAAGATAGATTTCAAAAAATATAATGGTGGTTTTATTTGGGAAAAAAGCAATGATAATCGCTTTGAAATTCGTAGCGGAAGTCAAACGGATAAAGAATTTCTTGATTTTGGTAAAAATATTAATTCTGATATAACAAAAGATACATCTGCATTTGTCTATGATAGAAATGTTGGCAAAGTTAAAACTCAAACAAAAGCAGAAAAAACAGCTTATAAAGATGATATTAATATTGCCTCTGACTCAGAGATTATAGAACTTAGTTTTAATATGAGCAGTGAATTAGATGACAAGATTTCTTGGAGTGGTGGAGTTTCACGAATAACTTTAGAAGATGAAATTGTTCTAAAAGGCTTACGCTCAGAAACAACAAATTATGAATTTACCTTAAATTATGAACCTAGTAGCAAAGTTACTATTAAAGGCGAATTCCAATTCCGTAGAGAAGATGATTTCTATAATAATTCAAGAGAAGATAGCAAATTAGCTGATTCTCAATTTATTTACGAACCTAATGACGATTTCAAGTCCACATTCAAATATAAAGTTGAAAATACATCTAAAATAACAAGAGACCCTAGCTTAGATCCTACTCAATATATTCTTCCTTCCAGCCTTCCTAGTTATGTTTTGGAAGAAAATGAAGTTTTGAATCGTTTTGAAAATCCCGTAGAAAAAACAACCATAAACAGCACTACTGATTATCAAATGTCCAAAAACTTATCTGCTTATATAGATTGGCGTCGTCGAGATATTGACGACAAAAAAACAAGTCTTAATATATCTAAAACAGATAGAAAAACTTATGAACTTCGCTATACCCCTTTAGAAAAGCTTAGTTTTACGACTGAATATGAAACAGGTTATTCTGTTAATCATGATTCTGTATCTGAAGTTCGTGACTGGTTGAAATCTTTTCAACTAAAACAAGAATTAACTAAAGGCTATATATTAGAAGCTACTTATGAAGAAACTGACGAAGACGACACTTATGATGATACAAACGATGAATACAAAAAAAGCAAAATACTTGAATTACAAAGACCTATTAATAAAAAAGTCACACTAGAATTTGGACTACAACATAATGATATTTTCTCTAAAAATCCAAGTGAAGAGTTTGAAAAACGTTTTGCCGTTATATTGACGCCTTCATCGAAAAATCAGAGATATAAATTTTTTGTAAATCATAAGGATATAGATGCTGATATAAAAGGCGAACACTACGAAGGTGGAGTAAATTTCTCTCAATTTATAGGTACTGATACAATGATTGACGGTGAGTTAAAAAAAGTCCACTCTTCAAAAACAAATGCTGGTGATCCTTACGATGCTGTAGTTGCTAACGCAAAAGTAGTCATTACTTTTTAACAGCAATAAATAAAATACCGCTTCATAAAAATTGTTTTAACAAAATAACATGGAGATTTTTATAATGAATAAAACATCTAAAATTTATATCTGCGGTCATAGAGGTATGGTCGGTTCTGCTATTTTACGAAAATTACAAGAGAAAAACTATACCAATCTTACTTATAGAACTCACAAAGAGCTAGATTTAACAAATCAGTCAGCTGTTTTTAATTTTTTTGAACAAGAAAAACCAGAAATAGTAATTTTAGCAGCAGCGGCAGTAGGCGGTATCAAGAAAAACATTGATTTTCCAGCAGATATGTTTATGACTAATATGATGATTCAGAGCAACGTATTTGAAGCATCTAGAAGAAATAAAGTAAATAGGTTGCTTTTTCTAGGCTCTTCATGTATTTATCCTAGACTTTGCCCACAGCCAATGAAAGAAGAATATTTACTTACAGGTCCTTTTGAACCAACAAACGAAGGTTATGCTCTTGCTAAAGTTGCAGGTTTGAGACTTTGCGAATACTATAATCGTCAGTATGGCACAGATTACATAAGTATTATGCCCTGTAATCTTTATGGAATTAACGACCACTATAACGAAAATGCCCATGTTATGGCTTCATTGCTTAGACGTTTTCATGAAGCAAAAATAAATAACCTGTCAACTGTTTCTGTTTGGGGGACAGGAAAACAACGCAGAGAGTTTTTATTTGTTGATGATATGGCAGATGCAGCAATCTACTTTCTTGAAAATTATCATAAAAGCGAATTTATTAATATAGGTTCAGGCAAAGATGTTTCTATTGCCGAATTGGCTGAAATTATTGCTAAAACAGTAGGTTATAAAGGGAAAATAGAATTTGATACAACCAAACCAGACGGAATGCCTCAAAAGTTACTTGATACATCAAAAGCCGAAAGCTTGGGCTGGAAAAACAAAACAGAGCTTGAAGAAGGCATAAAACTTACTTATGAAGATTTCCTCAAACACCCTGAATTTGCCAAAAGGTAATTAAAAAACTGAAAACTGAAAATTGAGAATTGAGAATTGAGAATTGAAAGATTATAAGCAAAAGCAAAGATATATAAAAAAGGCTTACACTTATCTTGGCTAATCAAGAGGAAATGTAAGCCTTTTTTGGCTAATATTCTGTATTTATAGTCTATTTACTTTGTGTAATGTTTTTTCCAAATATGCAAGCTGTTCTTCCATTGGAATAGAATGATTGCCTACGAAGAAACCATTGTAGTGTATATAGTCAGCATTAATAAGCTTGTCGTAAATAGAAGCGTTCATAAATTTGAAAGCTTGCTGTCTAGCAAAGTTACCAGCAACAATAGGTCTAACTTCTATACCTGCTTTCTTTAAAGCATATATATATTCATCTCTATTTCCAGCAATTATTGGTTGAAGAATTATAGCAAACCCAAACCATGAAGAAACACCTGTTTCACTTTGTATCATAAGAAATGGATTTTTATACATCATGCTCTTAAAAATT
>CAJOQX010000131.1 GCA_905236865.1 Candidatus Rifleibacteriota bacterium | reverse complement strand
CCTGGAGGGGAGGCTTTAGGACAACTGCTTTAGAGCGTTAGGCACAGGGCTTGAAGCAAGGGCTGTTTCCCTTCTCCCTTCTCCCTCTACATTCTACCCTAAAAAAATAAATTTTCCCTCTTGTCATAACATTAGGATATATATTAAATTATATAAAACACATTGGAGGCTTAAAATGGCACTAGATTTAAGAACGATTATTCCACCAGAAGCAAAAGATTTATATAGTTTGAAAATAGATCCAGAAATTCTTAGTAATCTAATATTAAAGGAATTATATCTTCACGGCAAAGATGTTCCAAGAAGAATAGCAAAACGTTTAAAGGTTAACACAGAAATTGTTTCCAATATTATTGCCGACTTAAAGAAACAAGAACTAGTAGCTATGGTCGGTGGCACAGGAATGGGCGATGATTACCAATATGGTCTTTATCCAAAAGGAATGGAAAGAGCCAAAAATATTCAGGAAAGAGATGCTTATGTTGGTGCAACACCTGTAAGTTTTGATGAATATATAAGAGTTACAAAGTTAATTCTTAATGAATCTAAGAAAAACTTTAAAATAAATCATTCTTTTCTAGAAGAAAAATTGAGCGACCACACTGGTTATAAAGATGTTTTGTTTCAAATAGGACAAGCTGTTTGTGCAAGAAAACCTGCATTTGTTTATGGTTTTCCTGGAAATGGTAAAACTTTTCTTTGTAGTTCCGTAATAAAACTTTTACCACCAATGATTGTTCCTTATTCAGTTGAAATAGGTGGGCAGCTAGTAAGAGTTTTTGACCCAAGCTGTCATCAAATAATTGAAGATTTTGATATGGACGACCTAGACCAAAGATGGGCTGTTATCAATCCTCCTTTAATTACTGTTGGTGGCGAATTAACTTTAGATGATTTGGAAGTTAAATATAATAATAAATATGGCTGTTTTGAAGTTCCACCTCAGGTAAAAGCTACAGGCGGAGTTCTTCTTGTAGACGACTTAGGAAGACAACGTTGCGGAGTTGAAGAAATATTCAATCGCTTCATTATTCCGTTAGAAAACAAAGTAGATTATCTTGTTCTTGGCGGTCAAAGAATGGAAGTTCCAACAGATGAAATCATACTATTCAGCACAAACTTAGACCCAATGAAGATAGTAGATGATGCTTTCCTAAGAAGATTGCCTTACAAAATTAACGTTAGAAATCCTAATGTTCAGGAATACACAGATATTTGGCAAGGCGTTTGCAAAAAACTAGGTCTTATTTTCGATCCTGAAAATATCAAGCAAATTCTTGAAATATATAGAGCAAAAAAACGTGGTTTGCGTGCAGTTCATCCTCGTGACTTGCTAAATATTATACGTGACAGAAAGAAATATCTTGAAGACGAAAATATGGCAATCACCCCAAAAGAAATTCAAGAAGCTTATGATATTTACTTTGTCACAGAATTGACTCTAGTAGAAACGATAGAATAAAAAAAGGGTAGAGCAAAAGAGAATAGAGAATAGAAAAAGATAGCTTTTTATAACATAATCTTTTAAAAGCTAAATATTTTTCTAAACTCTCTTCTCTTAACTCTAATCTCATCAATATTTATAGATTCCACAAAATTTATTTTACAATAACTATTTGGCATATCAATGAATATTCTCTTTATGCTAGAAAACTGTTTGTCAGGTATATTAGCTGGCTTTTTCAGTTGGTTAGTTTATCGTAATGGCAATACATTGGATTTAATCGCAAATTTCCAGTCTAGTCTTATGAGTTCAAGCTTGTTTTGTGGACTCTTTACTAGTCTGGTATTTGCTTTACCCATTTTAATAATGGAAAGAAAAATAAAAAAAGTTTTAAATTACTTTGCTTCTTCTTTTATTATTAGTTTTTCTATTACTGCTTTAGGTAGCGTTATTTATTCTCTACTAATAAAAACATTTGCAAATAGTGGTGTTGATATAAATACATCAGTATTAAGATTTTTCTGGTGGCTTTTGTTAGCAATAGAACTTGCTTGTAGTTTTGGCTTTTTACAAAATAGTTTAAGAATTCTCTGTAAAGCACTTATGGGATTTACACCCGCTTTTATCATTTCTGGTGCTTTACTAGATAAAACTTTTTTAACAAGCAACCATTACCTGTTATCTTTTTTATTTTTAGGTTTTATTTTAGGTTTAAGCTTTTCTATAACTTGGGAGTTATTAAAAGAAGGCTGGCTAGATGAATACCGTGGTTATGGTATTACTTTCAGATATTTTTTAGATGAAGATTTTTCTGCTGGTTCTTCCGAAGAATGTGATTTAACTTTAGAAAATGAGGCAGAAGTTTTATTTATTATAACAGAAAAAGACTCTGGTCACGTCTTTGAATTACAAGGAAATGACTTCAGAGCCTCTGTTAATGGTTCTAGATTTAGATATAGAGCTTTAGTTGACGGTGATAAAATAAATATTGGCGAAAGAGGATTTATTTATCATTCGTCTTTTTCTAGAATTAGAGAAGAAATGCCAGAAGGAACAACTTAATTATTCATTAAATGTTAGCCCCATAGCTACAAGCGAGTTGTATATCTGGTTTACTGCACTATCTCCTGTTCCATCTGCTGCTCTTGCAAATATAATCTGGGTTCTTGCAGCTTCATCGTTACCCACAATAAAATAACACCAAGCTAACATAGCATGAGCCCCTGCATTAGTAACACCAATAGGGTGAATTGCAGTAAAAACAGTAGAAGTTTCTTTTAAACCTAGATTTTCTAATAGAGTTATTGCTTGCTGACAAGAAGCCTTTGTTCCACGTTGCATTAAAGCCGAAGCTAATCCTATCTTGGCTTCATCATTTAATCCTGAAGCTTGTGTAAAAGCAGAATAAGCAGATTCAGCTCCAGAGGATTTCAGTAAAGACCAACCTAAGCCGTTATAAGCACTAGCTTTTTGTGTGTCTGAAATGTTTGTGCTTAATAAAGCTTCATTAAATTTACTGATAGCACTACTATATGCACCATAGCGGAAATCTTCCCAAGCACTAGCAATCAAAGAATCGACATCGGTTTCTACAATACCACCGCCACTGCCACTTCCACCGCCAGTGCTAGCAGAACCACCACCGATACCTATAACATCTGATGGAACAGTGTATCTGCCTGTTCCGCTACTAGAGCCACACCCATTAGCTAATGTCAGTGTTATCACAAAAACAACACATATAGCAATTAATCTTCTATCCATAGGCAACTCTCCGAATCATTTATGTCTTTTTTGTAACTTAATTCGGAGGGTTTCCTCACGAATAGTTACTTAAGAACTGCAATCTTCAACGTAAACTTAGCTTTTTTGCTAAAGTTAATAGGATCTCTGACTTCAATTTTTGCAATGTAGACTCCATTTGCTACTTTTTTGCCTTTTCTATTGCGAAGATCCCAACGAGCTTCAAATACATTTGCCTTAGCACCTCTCATGTCGATATTTCTGCCATCAGCAACAAGGTGTCCAGCAACGTCATATATTTTTACACTTATTTCATCGGCATTTATTGTATTTCCAGTAACCTTAAATCTAATTTTAGAATAATTTCTTGCTGGATTTGGATAACTAGAAACATCATCAATTACTAATGAAATTAATGCTGTGAATCTTCCAGAAGAAATAGAAGCTCTATTTCCTGCCTTATCTGAAATATTTAAACCTATTTCATGTTCGCCAGAATTAAGACCATTAGCTACAAATTTAGCAACCGTTCCGTCAGTGCTCAGAATAACATCGTATTCTTTACCATCTAATACAGCTTTTATACTGTCCTTATCTAAGCCAGAAGCATATTCTTCCAGATTCCAAGTAAAGGTAGGTTGATGTGTTCTTATAACCTTGGTCAAATCATTTTCTATTGTTGCTCTTGGAGCCAGTGTGTCTTTCATAACAGCAAATAAGTTTCCTTTATTTGTAGTAAAAGTTGCTGTTCCACTAGCAATAGTAGATTTTAATAATTTCCAACCCGAATCAGTTGATTCATAAATTCCTATATTTTTTGCTGTTTTCTGTTCTTCATTAAGTTTTACACTAACTTTTACAGATTTAGTCAGATTACTATCAGCAATAATCAACTTATAACCATCACTTACAGGAACAAGCTCTTGAACCGTTTTATCTGTATCGCTATTTATTTCTACATTAGCTCTAAGAGATGACTTGGTTTCAGTGGTCATTCCTTCCATTACAGCAGGCATTATAGAAGCTCGGGTTGTATCTGAAGCGTTTTCTATTTTTACAAGTTTTTCAGATAAAAGCATTACCATTGAATTAGCTTTTAAAGAACCTTTTTCAAAAACAACTTTTGCAACTTTATCGGCTGAAGTTATAGAAGCTCTAGAAGATGCACTAACATAAGCTGTTGTAAAACTGTAATTAGCTGTTCCCTCATTATTAGAAAGGTCTACAGCAGTTACTTTTATTGTAGCAACACCAGCATAATTAGAATCTAGATGATAACCACCTGTAAAAATTCTATTATTTCCAGTATAAGTCAGTTGTAAAGAATTTGCTACAGTACCTGTTTGAGTAATTATAGCAGTTGGCAAACCAGAAATATCTTCGTTTGATTTAACGGCTATAACAATATCTCTTTCGTTAGTGGGAGTACTAAATGCTGTAATAGTTAAAACTGGTGGCGTAATATCACGTCCTTCAAAAGTAACACTTGTATCACTCTTGTTTCCAGCCAAATCTTTTACATCTTTTACAGTAATAGTATAATTAACCCCTTCTTCAATATCTTTAGATGATGTTATAGTAACAGATCTATTGTCTGACCTTAAAATAATCGAAGTAATAGGAACTTCTGTTGCACTAATTGCCAATTTATAATTTGCAACAGTTACAGCACTAGTAGGATCTACTTGTTCATCAAATACAACATTGAATTGTTTTTGTGATTTTAATCCATCATAAGTAATAGCTGAAATAACAGGACCTTTTGTATCTGCTGTAAATTTTGCAGTATTATTACCAGCAGTAATTGGGTCTCCATCTATACTCTTAACAGTATCAACAGGAACAGTGACTGTATATTCTATTTCGTGTTGATTTACAGTTAAAGCAGGAGTAATTGATGCCATTACTATTGTTGGATCACTTGAACTTAATGTTGCATTTGAAATCTGTAAACCAGGAGGATTTACAGGAGTTATAGTATATGCAACTCCAATTGTTGTCGATTCGACATTTTGACTAAATACCATTCTAATAGAATCCAAACCAACCTGTTCAACCCCTGTTAATGCAAATACCGAACGAATAAGAGTTACTTCTTTTGTAAGTGTAGCTTCATTTCCAGCAAGGTCGGTAACTTTTATAGTATAAGTTCCATCTGAAACAGGTTTATTATTGTCATCATTACCATCCCAAACAGCATATAAGTCACTACCTGTTTTTACAGTAAATATTTCTCTAATCAAAGTTGAACCAGACATAATTTTTACTATACCAGTTCCATCATCTAACGGATCATCTGCAACAGTTGCATCGGTAATCATTATCTTTAATTGGTTCAATCTAGCATTAAATCTATCTATTCCAGGTGCTCCAACAGGAGTTAAATCAGATGTAACCTTTTGAAGTGTTATATCTGTAATATTTGGTGCTGTTCTATCTATAACTAAAGTTGAAGTTGGCTTACTTTGAGAATTTAGAGCAACACCTATATTTCCAGCTGTATCGACTAAATCTACAGTCCAGCTACCTACAAGGGCTTCTGATGTTAAAACAGAACCATTTCCATCAAAAGCTATTGTATAACCTGTATTTCCATAAGAACTCATTACATAAGTATTGACAATATCATGTTGAGCTGGGTCTTCATTAGCTTTAGACAAACGCATCTTCATTGTTTGACCTAATTCACCAGTAACCACATTAATTCTAGCTGTAGTTTGAGCCACAGGACTGAAGTAGGCTACATTGTTTACAACTTTCAAATTAGAATATTGCCATTCTATTACTTTTGGAGAAGAATTATCGTAAACAATCTGTCCAGTTC
Organism: Candidatus Rifleibacteriota bacterium; assembly: GCA_905236865.1. GTDB lineage: Bacteria > Muiribacteriota > Ozemobacteria > Ozemobacterales > Ozemobacteraceae > RUG334. The sequence goes on along the minus strand of CAJOQX010000131.1, from coordinate 17,941 downwards.
TACTGCCTTCATTACCAGCAGCGTCAAAGAACTTAACAAGATAAGTTATCTGATAGTTAGATGTAATCAATGAACCATCATCTCTACATCCATCCCATTCTGCATACCATTCTGTTGCTGTTGTAGCCTGTTTAGCTTCTAGTTTTCTTACTAAGGTTGCACCGTCAACAGTATATAAACGTATTTCACCAGTATTTCCTTCTGGTGCGGCATCAAATGTTACAGTAATAGTTGCAACACCTAATTTTTCACCCATTCCCTTAGGATGTTCCACAGTATCTTCGTTGTAGTTAGAACTTACCGAAGGACTGAACGGGGCATTTGTTTGATAATCGTCAGCAGAATTTGCAGTTGTATATTGAAGTGTTTTAACAACAATACTATTAATTATAGGACCTTTTGAACGAACATCTATATAATCATTCAAAGTAACATCTGCTAAAGGATTTCCAGCTTCATCATAACCACCACTAATAAAGAAGTAAGCTCTACCCTGCGTAGTTGTGGCATCAAAAACAGCACCATTTAAATATTCAGCTTCAGTTGGACTTACCCATCTACTGAAATTAAACGGCATTACTGTTGAACCAGCTGATGTTACTAATTTCAAGGATGGAAGTGAGGAAGTATTAGTGCTTTGCTGCATATATTCATTGAAAGTTATTATAACTTTCATATTATTTTTTGCAGTTACACCTACAACATAATCAACAGGAGCTATTCCAGCTATTGTTGACGTTGCAGTTAATACTTGTGGAGCACAGTTGTCAAATTCCATAGGATAACTTGCAACTTGATTAAAACCATTTGAGTATGCAGAACCATCCATCTTTTTATTTAAATCATAGGCAAAAGAAGCAGTATCTGTAAAAGTTTCAGTAGGTCTGAAAATATCTGTAAAACCTTCAACTTTTATATATACAGGTTCTCTTTGAAGAATACCAGATTCAGACAAACCAGAATTTGCAAATCTAATAAAGGTTCTATTAACTCCACCTTGATTATGTTCACCCCATTCAACAAAAGTTGCACTATCTATCAAAGAATCACCATTCTGTGTATACATCTTCAACGTTGGGGTAACGTTCCTAGAAATAGGAACTCTAATATTGCTAGAAAGAGTTGCTGTTTCAAAACTTACTTCATACATAAAGTTATTGGCAGCATAACCTTTAAATAATGTTCTTCCTGTTAAACCTTCAGCAACAGGTGTCAAAGCGACAGAATAAATTCTAGGATTAGAATATTCGCCACTATTTGGCATTGTTGTGTTAATCAAACCACCATTATTGTTTGAATCAGCAAAAGGCTCACTTAAATTGCCCCATAAATCACTGAAAGCTCCATTTTCACATCTTAGATAGAATCGACTAGTTCCCCATGTCAAAATTTGAGTTAAAGCTGCATCTGTTAATGGAATTCTAACTGTAGTAGAAGCATAATCGTTAAGTGAAGTATAGCTATTCGCACCAGAATTCCAATTTACCATTGGTGGAATTGTTCCAAAAGTTCCTAAACAAATGTTCTGACCAGTACTAACTCTTTCGTCAGAACAAATATATATTCTAGATAAATCAGCAGGTGTATTTTTACTGATATTTAGAGTTGTTGGTGAGTAAGTATCTTGGAATAATCTAGCTCTTCTGTTGTTAAATTTTATAGTAAGAATTGGCGTAGAGCTACTTAAATCCAACGAAACATCTGAAGTCATAGAGAATGGTATTGTTAACGGAGTTAAAGTCCCTTCAATAGCGTTACCAGGTAGTATAGTATTAACTCTATTACCATTAATATCTCTAATAAAAGGCGGAGGATCATATTCAGAATCGCTAACTTGTAAATGGATAGTTGTAGCTCTATTTCCATAAACAAGAGCAATCCAATCTTTGGCTTCTTGAGAAAGTTTAATACCTACAGAATATGCATTGCAGCTAGAAGTATTATACTGATCGCCCATATCAAAAGTATCAAAACCAGGTCTCATTCTATAGCGGGCATTCCATAATTCTGATTGGGTTCCCGTATTATACCATATAGCTAGCTTGCTAATAGAATCTTCTGATAGCGTGGTCTTGTCCATGGGCTTATCAAAGGTCAAATGCAGATAATCGCCATCTATATTCATAGAAGCTGCATTATAATGTCCACCAGTAAGATTTGGTCTTTCATAATAACTTGTAGTAGAGGTTATATCCATAGGAGAGCCTCTAAAAACTGGTATAATCCAGTTTCCAGCAACATCTAAGCCTAAGCCATCCGCTTTATAATTAATGTCAGATGTATTTGTTATCTGTCCTGGTTCTTCATCCAAACTAGCAAAAGAGAAATATAAGCTTGTTTCGCCCCAATCTGCAATAGCTGCTTTTGATGTTTTACCAAGTAGAACATATATAACATCGGTATTATAAGTAATTGGAGACACTTTGTCATAGTCTTCAGGATCTTCTGAAACAGGTGTAGAAGACAAGCTTATAGCTGTTCCTTGAGCTACGTCAACGTCTTTGTGTAATGATTTAACACCAGATATATTTGAGCGTCCTATTCTCATATTGTCAACATCAAGAGTAGTTGGCTGAACTGGTTCTGAAAACTTAATAGTAAGCATAGAACCGTCATAAGACAAATTTTCTACAGTTGGTCTTTTGGTGTCAATACCTAAAGGATAAACAGTATCTTCATAGAAATTTCTGTTACCAGCACTATCTACAACATAAATTTTGAAAGTATAACTTCCTTGGTCTATTTCATTTGTAGGAACAAAGTTTTCAATCCTATCTGTATAAGAAGTACCAGTAACTGTTTCAAAAATAGTACAGTTAGCTCCTGTTGCAGGTTTTAACAAATATGTAGTAGTTGCACCTAAAGGAGAAAGATCAACATAGGCGTATCCTTTTCCTGTAGTTGCATTTATACCTTCTGACAAAGTAACTTTTATGTGCATTGAGTCAGTCGCTATGCCATTCCAAACATTTAGACCTACCCATCCATCACCATTTATATCAACCCTATCAATAAAAGTATCAATATGAGCTGTGCTTATTTGTGGTGGTCTATTATCAATTTTAACAACTGGGGATGGGGTTATTAAAGAGGAAGAAGCGGTATTATCTGCATCATCTGTAGCGAAAATTTTTAATTTAACAGCTTCTTCATTGATTATTCTCCATTCATCTTCGCCAACTTCTTCACCAGTTCTTCTTGTTCCAGTAGCGACAGTGAACTGTCCAATCCAAATATCACTTCCTGTAGAACGAACCAATGAAGCCTGATAAAGAACTTCTCCGCTAATTGGCATATAAAGTATTGCTGAAGCAGAAGCATAATCATCATAATTCTGAATTTCAGTTCTGACTTCCATTAAATCACCAATATTGGCTGTATAAGAAGATAAATTATCATTATTTTCTTCTATAATAGAAAGCTTAGTCGAATTAGGTTTTATATAAGGCATTTTTGTATCTACAGGGAAGTTACCAGTAACTGTTGTAGTATACATTGTAGTTGTATTTGAAATTGGGTGAAGTATTCTGAGCATAAAATCTATAGTTTCTGCATCAGTACCACGATTTGTTTTAGTTGTTGCGGAAGCTACAAATTCACCAGTATATAAATATGGATTATTGGTATCTCCATCCCAAGTCAAGGGAACCCAACATCTTGTTTCTGGCAATGGAACATCACCAGTATAATAGGCGTTGCTATCAGAATCTGTTATACCACCTATATCAATAACAACTGTTGTTGGTGGTGTATTTAAAGCATTAAAAGCATCTTGTAAATTACAACTGATTCTAACAGTATCACCAGGATTAAGAATACCGTTAGAGTTTTTATCATTAATAATAGCTACTGTAGGAGTTGTAATAGTTGGGATTCTAGATATATATCTAAGAGCTTCAGTTTCAGCTACTGACATATTTCCAGAAGAATCTTTTGCTATAATGGCCAATTTGCTAACAGAAAGCAGGCCTTCTGGAACCGTGAAAGTTGTAGAATACTTGTTGCTTCCAGAGGTGTTTTCCATAATATTGCCTGCTGGTGGTGTCAATCCATTAGCAGAATAAAGGTTTGTAAAATCTAATAAAGGTGGTAATCCATCATTTCCCGTAACATTTGCTTCAACTTTTATTACATCGTTTTTATTAGCTTCACCAGCACGACCATTTTCAGATTTATATGTAAAAGTAATTGGTGAAACAATTATTTCAGGAGGTTTATTGTCAACATTTATGGTATTTGTTGTTTCTGCTATTGTTTGGTTTCCATTTTCATCTGTAGCTACAACTGTTAATTTAACTTCTTCATTGTTAGTAGAACCTTTTTTGGGTTCTATAATCATTTCAGCTTTATAACCACTTACAGAAGTAGAAACTGGAATAGGATAATTAGTGTTATTATATCCGTATTTTGTTAAATCTACAGTAACACTCGCATTTGCTGAAAGGTTTACGGTTAATGTAACTGAATCTGTAGCAAAAATTGGTTCGACAACAAAAGAACCATCAAGATCGACAATACCGTTGCCGTTTGTATCAGTAGTCTGAACATAAGTAATACTATCTATCTTTACAGGACAATTATCTACGTAGAAAGTTTTAGGTGCAGTAGCTTCAACAAAGTTACCAGCATCATCTGTTATCTTACATTTGAAAAGAATATCTTCGCCGTCTGTATCGCCTTCTTCAACCGTATATGTATAGCTATATATGCCATCACCAATATCATTAAGTCGTTGAGCTGAAGAACCGCCAACTTTTGTTAGATTTACTGTAACAGAAGCATTGTCAAAAGTTGATGGATCAACTTCAACAGTAAATTTAAGTTGATCTCCAACGTTTACTACTCCATTTTTACCTTTTTTCTTAGTATGGACTACGCCAAAATCATTACAAACAGGTCTAACACAGTCAACTGTAAATGGCGATGAAATACCGCTCATTTTATTTCCTGCTTTATCGAAAACGTTAGCTGTAAAAACAAAGCTAGGATTTTCTATTGATGCTTCTTTACAGTCAACAACCAGATAATATCTGTTAAGTGCCGAATCAAACTTATCATAAGGTATAACACAACTGCTACTGCTCCCTACTATAGATAAATCCATAGTGCAGTAACCTTCGTCAGCATCATCTACAGGCACTATTATTTCAATTCTATCACCAATGTTTATTACACCTGTTTTAGGATTGTCTGAGAGGAAATTTACAGTAATAGGACCGACAACAGGCTTTGAATTGTCTATTTTCAAAGGAATTAATTTTGAAACACTATTTCCAGCATTATCTATAGCAGTAACAGTAAAATTCTGGTCATAATTTATGCTACCAGATGGTACATCAAGAGAATAAGTATACCAACCACCACCATAGACAAGTTCTGTTTCTTCGCTTTGACCTTCAAAAGCCGATAAATCCATTTTGACTTTTTCACCATCATGAATTTTTGCAGTAGAACTAGCCAATTGCACTCTAAATGTAATTCTGTCTCCAGCTTTTATATATTTATGAGTTGAAGATAGAGCAGGATTTACAGTAAAAGTAGCATTAAGAATTTCTGGTGGTTCTGTATCTACTAATAGATTTCCAGTGGTAGTATTAACAATATTCCCTGCATTATCTTCAGCATAAATAGTAAAACTTAAAGTCTGGTCTATTCCACCTTGAATCATAGGATCACTAGATTCACCAGCTATATGATCTAATCTATATGTGTCCCCTGAGCTTAAAGAAAGCAACGCATTGTTTGAACCGCCTAACTTACTTAAATCAGTGTATACCGTTCCGTTATCAGGATTCCCAACTACAGCAGTTATTGCTATTTGATCGCCAAGTTTAACTGGCTGTCCACTGGAAGATATATTTAAAAATTGTCCAGCACTAATTACAGGTGGCTGATTGTCTACATAAATTATAGGCATAGCTACTTCTGTAATAATGTTTCCTGCCATATCTTTTGCAGTAACAGTAAAAGCTCTTGGAATATTATCTTCTGAAGTATACTGCCCTATTGTGTAATTTAAACGAAAAGTTGTCGTTCTAATATTAGGAGCTGTTGAACCATCTGTAAAAGGTATTATTTGATTAGTAACTCCACCTATACCTGATAAATCAACAGTTAATGTAATATCTTTCATTAACTGTGACATTTCTCCATATATTTCAAGGTTATCGCCCATAATTGCAACATTTGATAATTTACCTTTTGCAGGTGAGCTAATCTTTATTCCTAAATCGCTAAATTCAGGTGGCAAAGTATCTAAAGTAATAAAGTTAGTATTTATTTCATTTTTATTTCCAGCGTCATCGGTTGCTATAATTTGAAAGTATAACTGGGTTTTCTCTATATTTGATTGAGTCATAGGAACATCTGCTTGAAATGTTGCGCTTTGTCCAACAACATTTCCAGACATCTTTGTCATTTTGACTCTTCCACCATTAATAACTAATGTATTAGAGGCATAAACGGTATCGGTATCCCATTTTTCAATCATAGCTTGAACTCTAAGAGTATCTTCTGCATTTACATATTGTCTTCCAGAAGTATTAATTAGTGTTGCCGATTCAAATTCTGGAACTATCGTATCAATATTTATCGGTGAGGTTTGCCATTCTTGAGAATTTCCAGCACTGTTTCTAGCTGTTACTGTAAAAATAACACCGTTTTCTTCTCTATTAGTTGGTAAAGTAATTTCTCCACTAGTGAACTGACTACCAGAAAGAGACATAGATTTTATTCCTAAACCTAAAGGACTTAAATCTACTTCCATTTTATCGCTACTAGTCGGATTATTTAAAGTATGGGTTATAATTAATTTATCACCGTTTATAAACATTCCACCAATACCACTACCTAAATTAGTTTTAGGATTAGTATTTGCTGATGGTCTTTTATTATTTACTCTTATAGAGCAACCTGGCACAGAAACTTCTTGTGTTCCTGATGCAGCATAGAATCTAATACTAACATCTCCATTAGTATTACCTGCAGGAATTTCAAAAACGGCACTAAACATTTGCATTCCACCAACATTATTTCCCATTGGCACAATGTCTAACAATGTAAAACCTATATTAGGGTTAGCTGTTGCATAAACAGAATCTGCCTGTGCTCTTACAGTTATAGTAATTGTATCGCCAATTCCAGCAACACCATCGGAATTTAAATCTGATGTTAAAGCTACAGCGGAATAATTTGCCGCATAGCTAGGCGATATAATACTAAGCATTAAAATTAATAAAAAAATGCTTATTCTAACAAATACAGACCTGTTTACTTTATTATTGTTTGCCATTATATAAATATACTCCTGCGAAACTTTGACAGCTTCAACTATATTTTCAGAATAGATTTGTCTTTTATATCGACAAAATGCACAGTATAAAAAATACTATAACATTAAATTTTTCTAAAAAAAATACCCTGTGCACAATTTTTTATATTTTTTGTGCACAGGGAAATGTTTTTTTATAATTATATATTAGCTTTTATTCATTCGTTAAAGTCTTGTCGAGGATTCTAATATCTAAGTCAGAACCGTATACAGGCATCGAAGTTTTGAAGGTTCGCTTATTTGAATAAGATTTTGAAGAATTAGAATCATCTCCACTTTTACCTTCGATTATCGGTCCCCAAGTCCAACCGCTATTTTGAACATTGCTTTTACTATAATAATCCCAATCTCTAGCATTGTCATAAGATTCAATTATTATAGGTATAGCCATTGGGAACTGCTCTTTTCTCCCTCTAAATACTGCATGAATAACATTAGCACTGCTAGAAGCTATATGTTTATCAGCATCTTTTTCACCTTTAAAAGAAGAAATATCAGATGCGGATTTCCATGAAGAATCAACACTTGCTGTTTTCTGATCATTATCATCACCATTTGCAGTAGCAAAATATTTAATAGTGAGAGTAGCGGTTGCTAAACCCGCATTATCACTTACGTAAGTCGCAAATTCACATTCAACGTTATCTTCTATTGGAATAGGAGCTAAATGTTTCTTTATTTGTTCCTTGTATACTGAATCAGTATACCCTGTAACAATTTTGTCTTCTTTGCCACTTAAATATTTCAAGGCTTTATAAGCATATTTACCCTTATAGTTGTTTATATAACCGTCACTATCATTATAAGCTTCCCATTTATCATTTCTTACAAAAGAAGTTTTACTATCTAAATTATCACTATCAAAGTAGTTTTCTCCTGTAAGTGAATAAATAGGTGCTTTATTTATATCTGTAGAACTAGAAGCAGTGGCATTTGTTTCCGTCTGATAAGGGAAATAACTGAAAGTTTCATTTTTATATTCTAATACAGAGCCAAACCCTACTGGTGGAATATCGTCTCTAACATTCAGAACAAGGTTCAATTCCTGTTCTTGTAAGAAGTTTCCAGAAGAATCGCAAGCATTGATATAGAACTTATAAGGTCTAATAGCTGTTATTTTTCCATTAGAGTCATAAGTTGCATAACCTGGTGTATTGTTTGCATATCCATCAGGAACTACATTAGTTGCTTTATAAGTATTAGTATTATCAACTTTTTCTGTACCAAATTTAAGGCTTGTTAGTGGAAGAGAATATTGGATTTTAGAAGTATATACGGTTGTATTACCAATTACTTCTGAAGAGCTTCGATTGGTTACTTTCATTTTTGCATCGCTACTTTTACCTGAACGGTAATGGAATGCAAGATCACTATTATCTTGGTAAAAACTTCTACCTGCAACTACACTTTGTCTTTTATCTGAATTATTAACATAAAGTCTATCAGCTCTATCTACCTTTACAGCACCAATATCGTTTCCAGAATTATTACGTCTTGATGTTTCAAACATCAATCTTACATCTCTTGCTTCTTTAGAGAACAAAGGTTTGTAGTTAATATCAGAAGTTTTTTGTTTTGCCTCTTTTTTGGTTTTAATATCCTCTTTGTAACCATTAATATTTCCTAAACCAGACATAGCATTTATCATAACAGTATTGCTTCCACAATACTCTTTGCAATATTTGGAACCAAAATTTAAAGCAACATTTTTGATGTGTTCTGCCAATGATAAGCCAACTTTATCTGTAGCTTCCCAAGGATTATTATCTTTTATAGTAAATAATATTTCTTTTGGATTTTTAAAACCAGCTTTAGGACCTTCTCCTTCAGTCAAGGCTCTACCTGTTATACCGAACAAATTATTAGGAACAGTTTCAGCATAACTTATATCAGGTTTTACCGTGTCCATAATCCTAATTTTTGCTTCACCAGTTATTTGCAACCAGCCAGGCAAATTTTTTATAGGGAATAATGGCATACCTTCTGAATAAGCCCACATATCATAAGAATATTGTCGTCTCATTCTTATTTGGATTTTTGCATCCATAGGGTCAGTAGGCGGCAAATCCCCAGATGTAGTGAAATAAACAGGTGTATTTTTCTGCCACAAAGAACTTTCATTTTTTACAAAATAAGTATCTTCAAAATCGGTTCCGACATCAGAACTACTAGTAACCTTTCCATGTTTTAAAGGCAAGGATATTTCTTTTTCAGAACCACCGTCAGGAACTTTATAAACCAAACTTGCAGATACAAGTATTTTATCATCAGCCCATCTTATATCACCGATTACGTTTCTGAAAATAAAATTAGGTTTTGAATTTACCCAATATTCAGAACCAGTAGCGATTAACTGATGAGCAATATAGTTGTAATTAGGTTGTTTTTCATCTTCTCCATTACACTTAGAAATATCTTTGAACATATTGGTCTGTGATGCAATATCTATACGCCAATTATATTTTTCCCCAGCTACAATACCAAAGGTTTTATCTTCGCTTGGAACAGGACTCCAAAAAGAATCTTTATTGATATAAGTAGAAGTTGCAACTCCTGGAATATCATCACAACGAGTTATAGCTGCTATTTCTGATGGAGTTGGAGGAGGAGCATCCAACCCATTTCCAACTGTTATAGGTTGAAGTGCTAAATATTCGTCAATGTTACCATTATCATCTTTTATTATTTGTGAAAAATCAAGATTAGTAATAGGATTTCCATCTTGATCAAATGGAGCATTCATAAAAGCAACATTTTTATTACCTGTAACTTTTCCACTGAAATAGAAAGATTTTTTTATTTCTTCTAATCTAGATGAAGCGGTTTGATGCGTGAATTCATCACCAGAAGCAGAGGGAACAGGTGGTATAGCAACCTCATTTTTATGGAATACAGAACTTAAATCTTTAATAGTGGCGCCAAAAGCTAAGTCATCATAATTATACCAATTATAAATAACCTTACAGGTCATTATAAACTTGCCAAAAACAGGTGAATAAACATAGTTATATGGTTTACAGTCAATTAAATTACCGTTTTCGTCACGTTCTGTTCTTTGGATTTCTCTACAACAACAATTACCATACAAGTCCATAACCATCCAGGTTTTCCATTCGTATTTTACGCCACCAGAAGCAATCTCATCATATGGATTATAATATTTAGGAATTCTAATAGAAGAAATAAAACCTCCATGTCTTCCATCTTTATCCCAATCTGGTGATGTATCTGGATCTGTAGGATCTTGTGCCCCACTTGGTAGTGGGTAGTTTTCAACCATATAATAATATACTTGATTTAATTCTAAGGGAGTATTACTTGGCATTAAACCTTCGCCTTGATTTGTGCTATTACTACCAGGAAATGGATAATCTCTATAAGGTCCTACAATATCAAGAAAAGACTTATAACCACTTAGACTTAAAACTTTAGGTGGAGTAGGTATATTAATAACAGATAATTTGCAATTACCAGGATCTGTATAGTTCAATTCTGTATAATCACGACAAACTTCGCCCAAACCTTGTAAATAATAGGAAGCTGGCCAATTAGTTTCTTTTGTCTGTTTTATTCCAGCAACTTCGGCAGACCAAGAAGCAAGCATTTTACACAAATCGTCATTAGGAAGCCCCTTGGTAGTTATCAGTTTATAAACATCATTCCAACCAGCAGTTTCTATCTTTACAGTAACATTATAATATCTTGTTGCATAATTTTTTGAACCTATTTGTGTAATTTTCCCATTATCAATATCTCTCTGGAATACTTTTTTGCCATATTCCTGGCAGTAAATCATAGAAAATCTATCTTTCCCATTATCCCTATCTATATGATGAATATGTATGCAGTCATTTGGTTTAAAATGATCAGGTGGATTATAAGTACTTACACTTTTGCTAGGGTGACTCAAAGCAAAGTAAAGACTGCCAAATCCATCCGCTTTAATATCATCTATTTCAGAATTAGAATTTGCATCTATTTCTTTTAATATATCTCCAACACTTAAACCGAGATAATCTTCATCTGTTATAGGAGTACCAGAGCTTTCTTTACGTACAAATTTATATATTTTTTTATTTCTTTTGTCATAAGCATAACAAATACCACCTTCTTGACTCCATTGATTAGATACCGTAACAGCCTTTATATCCATATTAGAATAATCTAAACCACTAGCCTGTTTAAGCCAATCTCTTATAACAGTAGTTCCCAAACTATATACATAGTCAGAATCATCATCTTTCAAAGAAATACAAAGCCAATATGTATCTTTATTGGAAGGTGCTCCTATATATTGATTAGATCCCTTATTATAAACTCGATAAGATGTATTATTGATTGTAATATCATGGTTACCTGTTCCATCTGTACGTTTATAAAAATACGTTCTTGCTGTTCCGCTTCCATAAGGAGGTTGAAAAGCAACATCACTTAATATTTTATCTGCTGGAGCACTACCACTACCAGAAGCACCACCACAACCATCTAAACAACCAGCAAGACAGTCTCTTCTTATTTGTTCTTCTTTAGTTTCTGCAATAAGTTCGCCCTTGTTTAATGAATAATTTGGTGTATCTGCACTAGGATTATCTGGGTCCCAAGTCCAAAGATAATAATTATGCTTTTTTACATCTACACGGTCACCATAAACATAATAGAAATATGTATAACCATTATCTGTAGCACCACCAGTTCTCCAAGAAGAATACCAACTGTAATTAGGAATTTTATACCAAGTTCTACCAGAATATTCACCACAAGCGGCAGCTCCACTCATTGACGGCAAAGTATAACCAGAAGGTTTAGATGCAGGAGTTCCAGGGCCAGCAGATCTAAATGCACCCCAAGTTCCTCCACCATTACTTCTAATGCCTCTGCCTACAGGACCTGTTCTATATATATTCCCTTTATTCCATTGTCTATGATCATAGTGAATCCATGTGTGATAGCCGTAGTCTGCATGATTAGCAGGAACAGTATCAATTACCTGACGATAGAGAGGGTCTGTATCTGCCTGCCAAGATGCGTTAGTATTCTCTGTAAAAGTATAAATATTTCTATTGAGGTCTACATTAAACCCCATAGTTCCATTTATACTTCCACCTGAAATAACAATATTGTCTTTATAAAACTTCTCTTTTTCAGGGTTGTTTAATCTATAAACACCTCTTAGTGCGGCACTTCCTTCACCTATAAGCAAATAACATTCTCCATTTCTAAGATACTCTGGTTTTAAAGCAGAATATATAGGTTGCGAAATACCTAAAAATAAAGTCAATATAACACCAAGAGAACTTAAAACTTTGCTCGACTTTTTCATTTCTCTTATTCTCCAATATTTTTCTCAAATAAAACAATTATTACTTTTCATTATAACAAATTAATATTGTACTGTCTTATATTTTAAGTAAAATTTACATTATTTGTTTATATAACAAAATCCCCTGTACATAATTATTGTGCACAGAGGATTATATTATTTAGAGATTATATTGTTACTTCGACAAATGAATATAAATATTAATCATTTTTGATCGTCTTGTCGAGGATTCTGATTTCTAAGTCAGAACTGTAAACTGGTAATGAAGTCTTGAAAGTTCTTGTATTTGGTTGTGGATTTCCTTTAATTATATAACCCCAAGTCCAATTACCATTTTGAAGTTTACCGTAATTATAATAATCCCAATCTCTTGCATCGTCTTTTGATTCGATTATTATAGGTATAGCCATTGGAAACTGGTCTTTATTGCCTCTGAATACAGTAAGAACAACATTAGCAGTATCGGAAGCTATATGTTTATCTTCATCTTTTTCACCTTTAAAAGTGGTAATTTCTGATCCAGATTTCCAAGATGATTCAACAGTATAAGTTTTCTGATCATCTGCAGTGCCATTTGCAGTAGCGAAGTATTTCAAACTTAATGTAGAAGTAGCACACCCTGCATTGTCACTCACATAAGTCTTGAATTCACATTCAACATTGTCTTCTACAGGCATCGGAGTTAAATGCTTCTTTATCTGTTGCTTAAATACATCATCATTATATGCAATAACAATCTTATTGTCTGTACCACTTAGGTATTTTAAGGCTTTGTAAGCATATTCTCCCTTACTGTTACCTTTGTAATTATTTATATAGCCATCACTATCGTTATATGCTTCCCATTTATCACTTCTTACAAAAGAATAATTATTACTATAATTATCACTGTCAAAGAAGTTTTCTCCAGAAAGTGAATAAGATGGAGCTTTATTAACATCAGTTGAATTTGAAGCTGTGGAAGTTGAATCAGATTGGTATGGGAAATAGCAGTAAGTTTGGTTTTTATCTTCATACACTGACCCAAATCCAACAGGAGGAATATCATCCCTTACATTCAATACAAGATTCAGCTCTTTTTCTTTCAAGAAGTTACCAGAAGAGTCACACGCCTCAATATAGAACTTATAAGGTCTAATTGCTGTCAAATTTCCATTTGCATCATAGCTTGCATAACCTGGAGTGTTGTTAGCATATCCATCTGGAACTATATTTGTTGCCGTATATCTTGGATTAGCTCCAACACCGTTATCTTTTGTACCGACCTTTATGCCTGATATTGGGAACGAATACTGTATTTTGGAAGAATATACAGTTGTATTACCCACAACATCTGAATAGGTCTGGTTTGCTATAGCCATTTGTGCAGTTGAACTCCTACCTGAACGATAATGGAAGGAATATTCACTACTATCCTGATAGAAACTTCTTCCCGCTACTATACTTTCTCTTGGATTACTTGTATTAACGTAAAGTTTGTCAGCTCGGTCAATCTTAACGATACCTTTATCTTTACCTTCATTAGTATTACGTCTTGAAGTTTCAAACATAAATCTTACATCTCGTGCCTCTTTAGAGAACAGAGGTCTGTAGTTAATATCTGAGGTTTTCTGTCCTAATGCCTTTTTCCTTTTAATTTCTTCTTTATAACCTTCGACTCCATTCATTCCTGCCATGGCATTTAACATAACAGTATTGCTACCACAATACTCTTTACAGTAGGTAGAACCAAAGTTGTAAACAACATTTCTTATATGTTCATTCAAAGATAAGCCTACTTGGTTTGTAGCTTCCCAAGGATTATTATCTTTGATAGTAAATTTGACATGAGAAGGATTACGAATATTATTTAAATTTCCACTAGTAACAATGACTTTAGGACCATCTCCAGCTGTCAATGCCTTACCTGTAATACCGAACAAATTGTTTGGCACAGTGTCAGCATAACTTATGTCTGGTTTTTCCGTATCCATAATCCTAATTTTAGCTTCACCTGTTATTTGCAGCCAACCTGGAAGATTTGGAACAGTGAAAGCTGGTTGTCCATTATAGTAAGCCCACATATTATATGAATACTGACGTCTCATTGTAATCTGAATCTTTGCATCCATAGGGTCGGTAGGTGGTAAATCGCTAGATGTGGTAAAATAAACAGGTGAATTATTCTGCCATAAAGAGCTTTCATCTTTTATATCGTAAGAAAATTCAAAGTCTGTTCCGATATCGCCACTACTAGTTACCTTTCCATGTTTCAAAGGCAATGCTATTTCTTTATAAGTATTTCCATTAGGTACTTTGTATACTAGTCTAGCAGAAACGATTATTTTTTTATCAGCCCATTTTATATCGCCTATCTGATTTCTGAAAATAAAGTTATCTTTAGAGTTTACAAAATAATCAGAGCCTCTTGTAATCATCTGATGAGCAATATAGTTATAATCACTACTGCTAGGATTAGTTCCATTACATTTTGAAATGTCTTTGAACATATTGGTCTGTGAAGCTATATCGATACGCCAGTTATATTTTTCACCAGCCACTATACCGAATGTTCTATCACTACTAGGAACAGGACTCCAAAAAGAGCTGTTATTTATATAAGAAGAAGCAGCACGCCCTGGAATATCGTCACAGCGAGTTATAGCAGCAATTTGAGATGGTGTTGGTGGCGGAGCCTCAACGCCATTACCAACAGTTATCGGTTCAAGTGCAAGATACTGACCTCCATTTGCACTTGATATGATCTGGTTATAATCAACGCTTATTCTATTTCCGTCTTGGTCGAATGGAGCATTCATAAAAGCAACATTTTTGTTGCCTGTTATTTTACCGCTGAAATAGAAAGAGTTCTTTATTTCGGCTAATCTTTCACTCGCACTTTGATATGTAATATCACTAAGAACTGGCAAGGCAACAGTATTTGTATGCAATATTGAAGGCAATTTATCAATTGTATCACCAAAATTTAAATCATCATAATTGTACCAATTGTAGGTTACCTTACAAGTCATTATAAACTTGCCAAAAACAGGTGAATAAATATAGTTGTATGGATTACCGTCCTTCGCTTCATTAGTTTGACTTAATTTACAACAACAATTACCATACAAATCCATAACCATCCATGTTTTCCATTCGTATTTCACACCGCTTGAATGATTATCAGGTCTGTAAGGAGCTGGATCCTGAATAGAAGTGATAAAGCCACCATGTCTGCCATCGTTATCCCAATCAGGTGTTGTTGTTGGATTTTGAGCTCCATCATCTAATGGATAATTTTCAACCATATAAAAATAGACCTGATTTAATTCTAAAGGCACATTTCTCGACAACAATCCATCACCTTGATTTGTAGTACGTTCTATTTTATCAGGCATTGGAATAATACCTTTATAAGGTCCTATTATATCCAAATAAGATTTATAATTGCCTAAGCTTATAACCCTAGGAGGTGTAGGAACATTGATAACTGCAAGTTTACATTGTCCTGGATCAGAGTAATTCAATTCTGTAAAATCTCTACAAATTTCACCAAGACCATACTGATAATACCATGAAGGCCAATTACCCGCTTTAGTCTGTTTTACACCAGAAACTTCGGCCGTCCAAGAAGCAAGCATAGCGCATAAATTGTTATTAGGAAGCCCTTGTGTAACCATTAGTTTATAAACATCGTTCCAGCCTTTACTTTTTATTTTGACAGTAACATTATAAAATCTTGTAGCATAGTTCTTTGTGCCAATTTCTGTAATATCACCAGTTAGATAGTCTCTTTGAAATACCTTTTTTCCATATTCCTGTCGATAAATCAAAGACAATCTATCTGAGTCTTCATCAGGATTGTGATCTATATAATGAATATGTATACAATCATTAGGTTTAAAATGGCCTGGAGGATAATAAGCATTTACATCTTTACTTGGGTGACTCATAGCAAAATAAAGATTACCAAAGCCATCTGCTTTAATATCATCTATTTCTGAATTTGAATTTGCATCTATTTCTCTAAGCATACTTCCAACATCTAATGCTAAATATCTTTCAGCAGAAATAGGAGCAGCATTGTTTTCTTTGCGTTCAAATTTATATATCTTTTTGTTATTCTGATCAAAAGCGTAACAGATACCACCTTCCTGATCCCATTGATTAGAAACAGTAACTGCTTTTATGTTCATACTATTAAGAGTAACTCCAGTAGCCTGTCTATACCAATCTCTTATAACAGAAGTACCTAAACTATAAACATAGTCATAATTTTTGTTTCTTAAAGAAATGCATAACCAAAATGTATCTGTGTTAGCAGGTGCACCAATAAGGATATTACGGCTAGGATTAAAATTAGGATCTCCATTATTAAGTTTGATGTTATATACACCTGTTCCTGCAGTACGAGTATAAAAATAAGTCCTTGACGGCTGTCCTTCCATAGGTGGTTGGAAAGCAGCATCGCTTAACATAACATCAGCTTGTGCACTACCACTACCAGAAGCACCACCACAGCCATCTATGCATGAATTGAAAATATCTCTAGAAATTTGTTCTTCTTTAGTAAATCCAACAAGATTACCTGGTTGTTTGTTGTAATTAGGTGTGTCCTTTTGTATATCGGCATTTGTAGCTGGTTTAAATGTATAAAGATAATAATAGTGTCTTTTAACCTGAACCCTATCACCAAAAACATACATATTCTTCCAGGTTGACCACCAGCTTTGGTTAGGAATTTGATACCAAGTCTTACCAGCATATTCACCACAAGATCCAACACCAGAAATATTTGGCAATTTATATCCAGCTGGTTTTGGAACCGGAGTTCCAGGACCAGCAGACCAAATCAAACCATTAGGAATTGATCTACCATAAGGACCTGGTCTATAAACAGGGCCTCTATTCCATGATCTATGATCGTAGTGACAGTTTCTGGTATCAGCACTTGTGGAATAAGGACCATCTACTACCTGTCTATAAATAGGGTCAGGATCCATTATCCAACCAGAGTCTGCAGTTTCACTGAATGTGTAGATATTTCTATAAAGATCAACATTAAAACCCATTGTTCCGTTTATACTTCCACCAGAAATAACTCTGTTATCTCTATAAAACTTATTTTTTTCAGGGTTGTTTAAACGGTAAACACCTCTTAGTGCTGTGTTTCCTTCACCAATGAGCAAATAACATTCACCATTCCTAAGATACTCAGGTTTTAAGTCTGCATTAGCAGGTTGAGAAAGCCCTAGAAATGAAGCAAACATAATACTGAGATAACAAAAAACTTTACTCGACCTTTTCATTAT
>CAJOQX010000130.1 GCA_905236865.1 Candidatus Rifleibacteriota bacterium | reverse complement strand
ATAATAATAAAAACTTTTGAAATAAATATATGGTATAATTTTTGTACACTATAATTGTTTGTCTTTTTATGAACATATATTTTTATTTATAAAAAGGAGCTATTGTTTTGAAACGCTTTAATTATCTTTTTATATCTATGTTGCTTCTTTGTGTTTTCATCTTTAGTGCAAATTCTGCTTTTGCATTTGAATTTAATTTCTATTATCAAGAAATTGTAGAAGTTTATGATCCAGCTAGTACTGCTCCTAACGAAGGTCTCGGAGATAAGATATGCAATTGGTTAAGTCCAGATTCAAAAACAGAAATCAAAAAATCTAGCTATAAAGAAGATGGTCATGACAAAATTGCCTATAAAGTAAGAACTAGAAAAGTAACTAGTTTAGCAGAACTTTATAAACAAATGGGTGTAACCCAAGAAGATTATGATAACAATAATATTTCAAATGGTCAAAGAGCTATAATAGATATTTTTAAATCCGTTAAAGATTCAACTAAAAATCAAGCAATTATGGAAAGAACTCAACATGCTGACAAGAAAAAATGTGATGTCTACCTGATTGATTCTAGTGATTTTGATAATACAGCATCTCAATATGTAAAAGATTCTTTAAGTAATGATTTTTGGTCTCAATGTTCTGCTAATAGAAAAGAAATACAAATGGGTACTATAAATTACTGTAATGATTCTTCGTCAGACAGAGCTGTTTCTACATTTCTTCATGAGTATTCCCACTCCTTAGACAAGTCAGTTTTTCATGAAATTCATCCTTATGGCAAAGATGGAACTCACTATTATAATGAAGTAATAAGCAAATCTGCTGCTTTTAAAGAAGCTTGGGCTGAATATAATGAAATGATAGAATCTGAAAATAGAAAAAATTATTATTATAGTTATTCTACACCAAATCAAGAATTGATTATTGAAAAAGGAAAAGGAGACTATTCTACCAAAGTAAAAGCTTCAGAGGCTACAGCTGAACAATTATTACGCAACGAATGTTTTATGAACCGTTTACTATATAGACTTCATGAAGTGCTTGGAAAAGATGCTAATGGTGATGATATTGTATCTAAGGCATTTTATGAAACTAATGGTTTAACTAATGATATGTCAAAACTTATAAAACAACTTATAAAAGATAATCCAGAATCTACTATAGCTATTTATGAAGTTATTGATGAAGTAACTTTTAATAAAATGAGTGATAAAGATTTTAAAAAGTTTGTTGGAAAAAGTGATAAATTAGAAGAATACTTAAATGTTAGAGAAGATAACTCAAAAGGTAGTGTTGGTGAAAATTCTGCAACGAGGGCAAAATCTGACACTTCAAATAATAGTTCGATAAAAGATACTCCAAAGATTTCAAGTGGTTCTATCAAACTTCCTTGGTTAAATATAAAAGACAATCTAACAACAACAGCTTCTGGCTCTGGAAAACTTCCTGTATTAAGAAAACTATCAAATGAAGAAAAAGATACAAAAGGTAAAGGCGTTGTAATCGAAATCGAATCAGACGATCCATTCGGAGAATAATATAGACTCTATATCTTTATAAAAAAACGCTTGGTAAATTCCAAGCGTTTTTTATTTTTAAAAACTTTTTTTATAATTTATGGTATATTAATGTACATAAAAGAAGATAATCTTTTTTAACTAATTTCATTTTTTAAAGATAGGAGCTATTATTTTGAAAAGGTTAAATGTTCTATTTATTTCATTAGCTTTATTGTTCGTTTTCACTTTTATGGCAAATCCAGCATCTGCCTTTGAATTCAATTTCTATTATCAAGAAATTGAAGAAGTTTATGACCCCGCTAGCACTGCTCCTTGGCTTGGTCTTGGGCAAACGGTAAGTAATTGGTTTGGTAACGAAAAAGTTGAAATAAAAAAATCTGAATATGTTCCAACAGATAGCTCCCCTGATAAAGGTCATGCACAAATAGCTTATAAAATAAGAACTAGAAAAGTTACTTGTTTAGCAGAACTTTATAATGCAATGGGTGTAACTCAAGAACAAATAAACAAAGGTGAAGTTTCCAATGGGCAATTAGCTTTAATCGATACCTTTAAAGAAGCTCAATCTAAAGCTATCCAAGATAGAACAGAACATGCTTTTAAAAATAAATGCGATGTATATTTAACAGATTCTAGCGATTATGATACCAATCCTAACGTTTCTGATTATGTTAAAAATGCACTAAAAAAAGATTTTTGGCCTTGTTCTTCTGGCGACAAAAAACGCATTCAGATGAGTAGCAGATTCTTCTGTGGTGATGCTGATACTGACCATGCTGTTTCTACTTTTGTTCATGAATATTCTCATTCATTAGACAAAACAGAATATCAAGAAAAGAACCATTACGGATTAGATAATACTCACTATTATGATGAAATAATTTCTAAATCTGCTGCA
Source organism: Candidatus Rifleibacteriota bacterium (assembly GCA_905236865.1). Lineage (GTDB taxonomy): Bacteria > Muiribacteriota > Ozemobacteria > Ozemobacterales > Ozemobacteraceae > RUG334. Next base: position 7,034 of record CAJOQX010000130.1, on the reverse strand, counting down.
TTTAAAGAATCTTGGGCAGAATATAATGAAATGATAGAATTTGACTCTACACGAGACAGTTACTTAAGTAGAGCAACAGCAAATACAATGTTGTCAATAGAATCAACATCCAAGAGTGGCGATTATTCTAATAAAATAAAAGCTTCAGATGCTACAGCAGAACAATTAATGTGCAATGAAATGTTCATGTGCAGTATGCTTTATAAACTTCACGAATTATTAGGTGAAGATGCTAATGGTAAAGATATAGTTTCTAATGCCTTTTATGAAACAAATGGCAAAAACAACAGTATGTCTAATCTTATCAAACAAATAATCAAGGATAATCCTTCTAAAATTGCTGATATTATAAAAGTCGTCGATGATGCAACTTTAAATAAAATGAAATCAGATTATATGAGAGAATTCTTTGGAGATAGTCAAGAATTAGAAAATTATATAACTAATAATAATGTTGACGCTCGTGGTTCAGAAACTACAGGAAGTGTTGGTGAAAATGCAGCAAGAAGAGCTAAACCATCTTCTGAAAATGATACTCAAGCAACAGATACTTTGAAAAAAACATCTATATTTAAAAGAATTGCAGATAAAATAAAATCTACTTTAAAAATTACATCTTCTAGTTCTTCAAAGCTCCCAACATTAAAAAAATTGTCAGACGAAACTGAAAATAACAAAGGTAAAGGCGTTGTAATCGAAGTCGAATCAGACGATCCATTTGGTGAATAAAATAGACTTTATATCTTAAAAAAAACGCTTGGTTAATTCCAAGCGTTTTTTTTTATTTTATTTTAAACTTTATTAAAAATATATGGTATATTAATGTACAGAATTAATTTTTTGTTCATTTGTAATAAATAAACATAGTTAATTTATTACAGAAAAGGAGTTATTATTTTGAAAAGGTTAAATATTCTGTTTATTTCCTTCTTTTTATTAACTGTTATCTGTTTCGGAGCAAATCCAGCTTTTGCTTTTGAATTTAATTTTTACTATGAACAAATTGAAGAAGTATATGATCCAGCAAGTACAGCTCCTAATGGTGCAACCATAGGTGAAACAGTAGGTGGTTGGTTCACTGGAGAAAAAGTTGAAATTAGACAATCTAACTATGTTCCACCAGCAGGTTCTGCAAATGAAGGTCATGATCCAATAGCTTATAAAGTAAAAACAAAAAAAGTTAGTAATTTAAATCAACTTTATAAAGCAATGGGTGTAACTCAACAAGATTACGATAATGGCAGTCTTACAAATGGACAAAAAGCTTTAATAGATACTTTTAAAGAAGCTCAGTCCAAAGCAATTCAAGATAGAACAGAACACGCAAATCAAAAGAAATGCGATGTATATCTGTATGACTCCAGTGATTTTGATACAGATCCTAACGTATCAACCTATGTTAAAGATGCATTAAAGAAAGATTTTTGGCCATGTGCATCAGGAAATAAAGATTGGATACGAATGAGTAGTAGATTTTTCTGTAGCGATGCTAATACTGATCATGCTGTTTCAACATTCGTACATGAATATTCTCATACATTAGACGTTTCAACTTTCCAAGAAAGCAATCCTTATGGATTAGATGGAACTCACTATTATAATGAAATAACAACAAAATCTGCTGCATTTAAAGAAGCTTGGGCAGAATACAATGAAATGATTGAATTTGATTCTACTCGTGATAATTATCTGTCTTATTCAAAAGAAACTTCTACTTTGAAAGTAGAATCAAAAACTGAAAGAGGTAACTATACTACGATAAAAGCTTCTGATTGTACTGCTGATCAACTGTTAAGTAACGAAATGTTTATGAACCGTATGCTTTATGAACTTCATGAATTACTTGGCAAAGATTCGAATGGTAAAGATATAGTATCTAACGCTTTCTATGAAACAAACAGTTCAAACAACAATATGTCGAATCTTATACAACAATTAATTCAAGACAATCCTGATTATGCAATAGATATAATAAGAATTGTCGATGAAGTAACTTTGAAGAAAATGAGCGATGATGAATTGCTTAGTTTTGTTGGAAAATCAGAAGCATTCAGAGAATATAGGGAAACTCGTAACAATACAGATGATTCAGATAAACCCAAAGATGATGGTTCTAAAGGAAAAGTTGATGAAGGTTCAGCAAGAAGAAGACCACCAACAGAAGATAAAGAAAATAATACTCCAAAAATAGCAACTGGTTCTCTTAAACTTCCAGTATTAAGAAAATTATCAAATGATGACAAAAAAGATAATAAAGGTAAAGGCGTTGTAATCGAAGTCGAATCAGACGATCCATTTGGTGAATAATCTGAATAAATAAAGAAAACGCTTGGTAAATACCAAGCGTTTTTTTATTTTTGGTTATTGTTACAAATTAGTCAAAAATGTATAATGGATAATATAAATATATAGATAAAGAAAAAAACAAGGAAGAATGATATGTCGAATTCAAGTGAAGCTTTAAACAACTCTTCGGCTTTGAAGGTCAACCTTCAAAACACTGCTGCTGATGTTCAAATTCCTGCAAAATATGACCCTTTGCTAAAGTCAGTAGAATCGTATTTTGGTGTTTACAAGCGTGTTAAAGAGCTTTTAACAGAGTTCAACCACCCTTATGTTAACTGGAACTTCGTTTCCGAAGGATTAAAGGCATTTTCTGTAAACGACTTTTCTAAGTTTAACAACCACGAAAATGCACCAGAAGCTATAAAGATTGTTTTCGACATATACTTTGCTATTGTTGAATCTAATGCGAAAGATGAAATAAAAGACAAAACCATCCGTTATCTTTTTGATTTTATCAGCACTCTCATTTCAGAAAGCAAAGCTAATCTTGAAAGAAACGTAGGCTATTTAGGCGAAGTTTTTGGAAAGCTTATCAAAATTAGTGAACAAAACGGTTCAATGTTAAGAAAATGCTCATACTTTGTTAAGCCTCTTTTAAGACATTCAAAAAGTGCTGTTTTAAAAGGTGTTCCAGAATTTATAAAACTTGTATCTTCTGGTTTTAAGCAGACTTACCTATATTGGCTAAATGTTGAAGATCCAGAAAGCTGGTTTAACAAAGAGTCTAGGGCTGGTCTTACCACTACCGATGATGAAGCGGAAAAAGAACGTATCAAAAAGCTAAAAGCCATAGTTGCCCCTATTTCCCACTCTAATTTGAAAAAGATGTCTGATAAAATAGACAGTTTTGATTTAGCAGATAGAACCCAAGAAAACCTTTTTGCTGAATTAGCTAAAATACTAGATTACAACCAGATTTTAAATGCTTATCTTGAAAAAGCTGACGAAATAGAAAGGGAAGAAACCTTTGGCGGATTAAGTTTCGTTATCAAGCTAGATTTTCTTTTTAACGTAATTAGTGCAAGCTATTTGAGCGAAATTCACACTCAGGCTTTCCAAGAAATAAATCGTTCTTTAAGTCGTGCTTTTGTTCAAGTTAAACCCGAACAAAGAGCTGAATTTATCAAAAAGATTTTTAAAATTCTTCGTGATTGCTGTGGGGAAAAGAAATTTGCAAGTCTTTTACTTAATGCGATGCTTACAATCGCAAATGAAGTTGTTCCACTTGAAGATAGACCTTTGTTGAATGTTTTGATTGATGAAATAATCGCAACAGGTTTCCAATATCCTGAAGCAAAAGGTTCTAACGTGGATTGGCAGGTTCAGATGAATCCTGAACATATCCATAACATTAGAGTTTGGATGGAAATCATTGAAATGAAGCCTGAGTGGACTCATAAGCTTCTTTCTGCTTTGATTATTAACCTTAAAGTTGGCGGAGTTCTGATTCGTGATACCGATTTGTTCCAAAGAGACATTTCAAAATATTTAAATTCAGGAATTTATAGTTCCGTTAATCTTTCAAAGCAGTTGCTAAGACAGTTCCCAGCTTTCTTTAACGAAATTGGTGCAGAAGGCGAGCTTAGAGAAACCTCTACCAAAGCAGACGAACTAGGTTCTAGACGAGATATTTTGGTTCATTTCATTAGAAAAGTAGCTCACGTTGAAAGTAACAACCTTTTGACAAAGTTTATTGAAGCAGCTTTCCATTATTGGTTTGATGGGAATAAAGAACATATCAAGCCTTATGTTCCAAAAGAAATTCTTGAACAAATAAGCAATGAATCTGAATATTATGAAGGTATGCACAAGGCTTTTGTTGCTCTATTTGAACTGGCAGATGGCAATACTGCTAATTTCTTGAATCTTGCACCAGAAAAAATAAAGGAAAAAGCAGAAAGCGTTGATTGCTTACCAAGAGACCAAGAGCGAGCTTACTGTATGGTTCGCCTATTCCAGTTGCTTACAAAGAAATATAACCCACAGCCTTTAGAATTGGCTAACGATTTGAAACAGGCAAATATTTTCGAGCCTGAACGTATTGCAACTTTTGAAAAGCACTTAGCAAAACACGAAGTCAAAGAAACATTAAATTGCGTTTTAGACTTCATTTCGCAGTTGCAGGGTCGAATTCTTTCGTTTGAAAAGACAGAAGCAGTTGAAAACATTTATTACAAGCGTCATATAGCTGTTGGTATTCCTTCAATGTATGGTGTTTACAAAGAAATGAAATTTGACTCTTTGAGACTTGCATTAAAGTTAGAAAGTCTCGGAACTTCTCTATTAGAAGAAATAGTGCAAGATTTAGGTCTGACTTTTATTACAAAAAGCACTATTACAAAGATTCATGAAAGTTTACCCTTCTTTGTCAAGGCTTTAGCCTTAGAAGGTTTGCCTACACGACAGTTACAGGCAAAGATTAATATGCTAAAGATTGGAATGGGTATTAAACTCTTCTCTATCGACCAGTATCTTGATTTGTTTTTAGCTATATCTAAAGCCATTCAAAATATAATAAAAGACTATTACATAGATACTCATAGAACTTGTTTCCCAATTGTTGTTAAACAGATGATTGCTCATGGTCACGAAAGTGTCAAAGGCTCTAATCCTGATGATAGAGCAGTTATTTTTAAACTGCAGGAAAATTTCTTGCGTTCATTACTTTCCTCTGCTTTTGGTTTACAGGTTTTAGATACTTTTATTTCTAAGACTATTGATACTTTGCAGGCAGAACTTGAAAAGTTCCGTGACCAAAAAGCTATGCTGAATCTGGTTGTCACTTATAATCCTGATTTAACTATAACTCAGATTTATGATGATACTCCTGCGATAGATAATCAAATTATGCTTGGAAACAAAGGGTATTGGCTGAAACGTCTAGCTTCTTTTAATTTCCCTGTTCCAAAAGGTTTTATTCTTACAACAGAAGTTTTCAGATGTCTGCAAGCGGTTGTCGGCTACAAGAGTATTTTAGATGATTTGAATATACGTATTAAAAAAGCAATCAATAAACTTGAAAGGTCAACTGGTAGAAAATTCGGCAATACAGATCGCCCTCTTTTGGTTTCTGTTAGAAGTGGTGCGGCAATCTCTATGCCTGGTATGATGGACACTTTCTTAAATGTAGGTATCAACAAAGAAATATGTGAAAGTTTAAGTAAAAAACCTGGCTTTGAGTGGGCTGCTTGGGACTGTTATCGCCGTTTCTTGCAAAGCTGGGGAATGAACGAAGGCTTAGACAGAAATTTCTTCGACCATATTATCGATAAATTCAAGACTAGGTTAAATATTAGCAAAAAACTTTTGTTTAGCCCTTCTCAAATGAGAGAAATAGCTTTGACTTATCGTGATGAAATACAGAAAAAGGGAATTAAAATCTTCGACAATCCTGAAGACCAGTTAAAATATGCAATTAATCAGACTTTTGCTTCTTGGAACTCTCAAAGAGCCAAAGTTTACCGTAAACAAATGAATATTTCTGATGAATGGGGCACTTCTGTTACAATTATGAGCATGATTTTCGGTAATCTTAATGAAGAAGCTGGTTCTGGAGTTACTTTCACTCGTGACCCAAATGGACAAAGCAATGAAGTTCAGCTTTTCGGCGATTTCTTCTTTGGCGTTCAAGGTGACGATATAGTTTCAGGTCTTATTGAAACCTACCCTATTTCAGAAGCTCAAAGAATAAAAGAAAAAAGAAATAGCGATATTTCCTTAGAAAGCCATTTCCCAAAAATTTACAATAAGCTCTATAAACTTGCTACAACTTTGATTAAGCAAAAAGGCTTCTCTGCTCAAGAAATCGAATTTACTTTTGAAAATAGTGAAGAAGATGGGCTTTATATTTTGCAGACTAGAGACCAATATCAAGAAAAAGAAAAATTAGATTTGTCTTTCAAAGCTACTGCTGATTTAGAAAAGTCTTATACTGGTAATGGCGTTGGTGTAAGTGGTGGTGCCCTAGCTGGTAGAGCTGTTTTCTCTGAAGAAGAAATCAAAAAATGGCGTGAACAAGAGCCTGATATGCCTCTTATACTTATCAGACCAGACACTGTACCAGAAGATGTTGGTTTGCTCTTGCAAGTTGAAGGATTGCTAACAGCTCGTGGTGGTAGAACAAGCCATGCAGCGGTAACTATTCCTCAGTTGAAAAAAGTGGGGGTTGTAGGCTTTAGCAAATTGAAAGTCTATGAACATGATTCTTACTGCTTTATTGGTGACCATCGTTTGAGATCTGGCGACTTTTTGAGTATAGACGGTCGTTCAGGTTCTGTTTATTTGGGTTACCATCAGCCAGAAGACCAATGATAGCTGAATTGAAGTAAAAAAAAGCCCTCACTGAGGGCTTTTTTTTTACTTCGATAAAATCAAAGCTTTTCTTATGTTTTCTAATGTTTTATTAAATCTTAGATTTTTAATAAGAACGAGCTACAAAAACTCTGTGTTTTGCTTCTTTGCCACAGCAAACACATTTGCCATCGATTTCACGATTATTTAAACATCTGATTGTTGCACCGACTTCTGCTTTAAAGCGGTCTTCGCAAGCCTGGTCACCACACCAGCAAAGGTCTGCCATACCATGTTTAACTTTGATTACGTCAACAAATTCTTCAAAGCTATTTGCTCTGAAAGTCTTGGTATCAAGAATTTCTTTAGCTTGTTTGAACAAACCTTCTTGAATTTCT
>CAJOQX010000129.1 GCA_905236865.1 Candidatus Rifleibacteriota bacterium | reverse complement strand
GGTTGCTGAGCAGTATGTGGATGTTCAGCACCAGCGTAAACTTTAAGCTTACCAAGATATCTCTTTCTCATTTTGTTACGAGGAAGCATTCTCTTAACTGCAAGCCATAGCATTTTGTCAGGAGCATCTTTAAGAAGGTTACCATAAGTAACAGACTTAATTCCACCTAGATAACCAGTATGCCAATAATATCTCTTGTCAGTATCTTTAGCACCAGTCAAAACGATTTTGTCTGCATTAATTACAATTACAAAATCACCACAGTCTACATTTGGAGTATAGTTTACTTTATGTTTACCACGTAAACGAGCAGCTACTTGAGAAGCAAGACGACCTAATGGAACGTCTTTAGCGTCAACTACAATCCAATCTCTTGTTGCTTCAGCTTTTTTTACTTGCAACGTTTTTTGTTCTTTAGCATCGAACGTCTTCACCGATTATTTCTCCTTTCGGTTAATACATGACTTTCATCAGATAAAGTCCACCAGGAGGTGCAGGAGCTCCAAGTTTATGTCTATCGTGATTACAGTACAGTTCTTTTATATCTTCAGCAGTCATCTGGCCTATCCCTATCAGATACAAGGCTCTAGCCATATTACGTACCATATTGTGCATAAAACCAGTTCCGACTACATCAAATTGAAGAACATCTTCTTTTAGGCTAATTTCTGCCTGAAGAATATTTCTAATAGTGCTTTCATATTGGCTTGGAGATTTCGCAAAAGCTGCAAAATCATGTTCTCCAATGTATACTTTAGCTGCTTCTTTCATTATTTCTATATTAGGATGATTAGTTAATTGCCAATAATACCTTTCATAAAAAGGTGATGGGACATCAACCAATCTCCATAAATATCTATAATGCTTTCCACGAGCTGAGAAACATGGGTGAAAACCTTCTTCTACTTCTTCTGCCCTGCTAACTCTTAATAAACCAGAAATAGCACTATTTATGCCAATGATTAATTTTTCAAGCGGTATCGGACATCTAGTTTTAAATAACACTACCTGTTCAATTGCATGAACACCAGCATCAGTTCGACCCGCACCTACGGCACGGCTTTCTTCGCCTCTGGTTATTAGCTTGAATGCTCTTTCTAGTTCTCCTTGAACTGTTGGAACATTTGGTTGATACTGATAACCAAAAAATGCACTTCCATCGTAGGTGACAATGAGTTTAATGTACCTTTCTTTATTTGTCAAGCTGTTTTTATTCTTTTTCTTTTCTAAATAAGCTTGCTCTTTTTCTAAAATTCTTTTTGTTCGTTCACTCATCATTGTTTTCTGAATTAATTGTTAATTTTTTATTTGATTCTAATATTTTCGCTATATTTTTTATATCGCTTATTACAGATTGATATTTTTCTACAAATATAGGATTTCTTATAAAAATAAATAACATATTTTTTTCTCCATAAACAATATAGTTTTTATTTTTATATTTTAAAAATCCTGTTTTTATTGATTGTGTAAAATATTTTTTTAGACTTGCTATATCTTTACAATGTAGTTTAAAAGGATATGAAAATAAAGAATTATCTAGCGTTTCATTCACAACAGCTTTCTTTAAAATAATTTTATCTATAAGTTTTTTTTATTCTTATATCCTCAGAAACATTAAAAGGTGGTAAGTTTAAGCTATTACTATATAAAACACACATTGTATAAATATGACCAACATATTTAACTGGTGAATCACGTCCAATATCGGGGATATAATCACTTTTATCGCTTGGGGAAATGGATGTAACTTTTAAAAACCTAATAACCAATTCGCCTATATAAATATTGTACTTGTTTGGTTCTATCTTTTCAATTACGTTTATATAAGATGCATCTATTGTTGATGGAAAAATATTTAATTTAATTGCATCTTTAATCACTTGTGGATAGAAAACTTTATAGTCTATTTTTTTATTTTTAACATAATCTAAAAATTTTTGTTCACGAATGTCTTTTTATATAATTTAACAGCTTGAAAAATAAATATTATTATCACTATTGAGATTGCAACAACATAAGAGAATATCTGATCATCAAAACTTCGATGTCGAGAATAACAAAGAATATAATTGCAATCAATACATTGTTGACTAATAAAGCTATAAACTAATATGCCCATATACTTTTATATCATTTTGATATATTTTATACAAATTATTTTAAAATTTAAATAAAAACTTTAAAACTAACTGCAATAAAAACTAAGAAATGCCGATAATAAAGATATGAAAAACTATATAAGCAAAGTTACAACTCAAATATTAAGTGCAATGTTTTTAATTGTATTTTCACTTCTAACTACTGGTTGTGGAAAATCTGGAGCTTTGGAAGAACCTATTTCTTATGTTACTCCAACAATACAAAACTTACAGGCAAAAGCAAGAAATATTGCAAAATGTACTGGTGGTATTCTTTCTTTTTCATGCGATTGGACTTCACCGACAGTTGTAACTGATTCAAAAGCTTATTTAAGTTTTGTTAAAACAATAGATTTACCTGTTACAGAACCTATTGGAGTAATGGGGTCAGCAACAGAAATGGTAACAAATAATTCTGCTAGAGCTGTAATGACTAATGAAAAAATAAACATTAATTATGGAAATATTGACCCAGAAATTAATAATATAAAAGCTTCTGTTAGAGCTGCAGAAGAAAATGCAACAGACACTATTGATCCAGAAGCTACTGCAGATTTTTATAGAAAATATGCAGACCCAATCGTTATTCCTGTAAGAATTAATTCAGAAGAAAAATCTGGTCAGTTCTATACAGAAGTACCATTTACTATTAACGATATTGCAAGTGCACCATTAGGGGTTCATCAAATGATGTTTTATATGAAAATTAACGGATATAAAACAAATACTTTATCTTTTGAAATTACTTTTGTTCCTTAATATTGTTAAAATATAAAATAGTTTCCTCTCCATTTTCTGTTGGAATAATTTGTAATTTTACATCTATATTCTTAAATTTAATTGTAGATTCTATAACCTGATTTGTTTTTCCATCTTTAATATTTGATAATTTTTTTATATCTATGATTAAATTTTCATACTTTGCTTTGGAAATCTCCATTATATACTTTTGTTTTCCAGAATATTGATATGAAATTTTAACTTTATCATTAGTTGGCTTAAAATTAACCTCAGAAAAATTATTATCTAATGAAGTTTTTAATAAAATGTTAATAGCTCTGTTATAAGAATTGGCTCTATAAACAAAAGCTTTTTGAAAATATGCAAAACCCAGTTCTAATAGAACTTTTTCAACATTCATAAAACTGTTGTATTCATTATTTTCACTGGCTAATTTTAATATTAATTCAGCAATATCAGATGCGTTGTTTCCGACTTTTATATTGTAAAGTTGATTATCTGATGTTTTTATATGTATATATTTTTTATTGCATTCAATAGATTCCATATCAGTATAATTAATTGTAATATTTGATTTTGAACGATGAATCAAAATGTTTTCTGGCTCTATTGAAAAAACTGTTTCTCCAAAAAGTCTAGCCCAAAATCCAGGCTGGTTATGCCAAGGTAATATTCCGTATTTATCGGCTTTTTTTTCTGATTGATTGAAATTTTGTCTTACTTGTTGACGCACAATTTATTCCTATATCTTTTATTTTATCATTCAAAAAATTAATAATCAATTTAAAAATAATTGTAAATTGATATAGAAACAATTATTTTTTT
>CAJOQX010000128.1 GCA_905236865.1 Candidatus Rifleibacteriota bacterium | reverse complement strand
TGGTGAAGCCATATTATGTACCGCCTATTTAGTTATTCTCTTTCTTTGAAAGTGCATTATATGCACCTTTAAGTATTATCAAGATGTCTTTTAGGATTTTTCTAATTATTTCAGTCATGTTTGTTCCTTTATATGTAAAGTTAGAAGAGTTAGAAGAGTTAGAATAGTTGGAAGAGTTGAAGTCGCTAATAAGCAATATATCAACAATTCCAACCTATAAATCTTTTAACTAATCCAACTTTAAATACCTACCACAATTTTGTATAAAAGTGGTCACTCTTAAAATTACTTTTTAAGTTTCTCCTTTTTTACATTTAAAGAATTATTAGACTTGAAAAAGTCAACGAGTTTTTCAAGTCTAGTGTATACACTAGACCCTTTTAAATGCCCACTGTTGCGTTGCACCCCCTCTTTAGATACTACTGATTTAGAATAAAAATATGGCTTGTTTGAGAGGAATTGTTGCTTCTAGAAAGTTTGTGGGTTTATGGGGTTTGAGAGGTATGTACAGAAGAGATGAGAGGTGAGAGCAAGAGAGATGAGAATTGAGATGTGAGAATTAGAGAGCCTTTAGGCCACCCATCATTCATCACATATCACTCATCACCAATCATTAGAGGCACAGCTTCTAAATACCAACTACAATAAAAACTAGGCTTTAATCTTCTTCATTTTTTCCTCAAAATATAGTAAAATAGGAAGTGAAAGAAAAACTACGAGGCGAAAAATGGAAAAAGAACAATATATAACTTCATCACTTTATACATTTGAGAATATGCGTGAAGGCAATTATCTTTATGTTGATAAGACTGAATATTTATGGAATTTAGTTCGCCTGCCAAAATCTATGTTTTTCTTTTCTCGTCCTCGCAGATTCGGAAAATCTCTTACTCTTTCTACTTTAAAAGCAATTTTCCAAGGTAAAAAAGAACTTTTTAAAGGTCTATATATCGAAAATCAGCCTTACGATTGGAAGTCTTACCCAGTTATACATTTGGATATGGGAAGTATTACTTCGAATTTGGCTAAAGATTTAGATAAAGAATTATTTGAACTCGTAGAAGATATTGCAAATGATTTTAAAATAAAATTAAAAAGAGTCAAGGCAAGCACTTCTTTCAAGGAACTCTTACAAAATTTAAATAAAAAATATGGCAAAGTTGTTATTCTCATAGACGAATACGACAAGCCAATTTTAAACAATATAGAAAATGAAAATCTTGCAGAATTACAGAAAATAATGAAAGGCTTCTATTCTGTTTTAAAGACATGTGAGCCCTATGAAAGATTTGTTTTTATTACTGGTGTTGGCAAATTCTTGAAAGTCAGCATTTTCTCTGATTTGAACAACTTAACGGACATAAGCATGAGCGATGATTATGCGACTCTGTGCGGTTATACCCAGAAAGAACTTGAAGAAAACTTCCACAAACAGCTTTTAGAAGCATCAAAACAATATGATGAAGATTATGAAACGTTTTTAAAAGACATAAAAGGATGGTATGACGGTTATAAGTTTTCAGAAAACGGCGAAAGAGTCTATAACCCTGTTTCTACTGCAAAATTCTTTGAAGACCATGGAAAATTCAAAAACTACTGGTTTGAAACAGGAAGCCCTAGTATTCTTATTAAGCTAATAAAGGATAAATCAATTAATATCGAAGAAATCTTGAAATCAATGTATAAAGAAGATATTTTTACAGCCTTTATGCCTTCGCAAATATCCTTTATTGCGCTGATGTATCAAACAGGTTACTTGACCATAAAAAGCTGGCAAATCGATGAAGATGACGAAGAAAAAGAAATATATTACAAACTTGGTTTTCCGAATCTTGAAGTCGAACGTTCTTTTTACAGACGTTTGATAACCCTCACAGGTAATAACGTTGATTTAAGCGGGAATGTGCCATACAATCTGAAACAGGCAATGAAAGAAAACGATGTCGATAGAATGATGAAAATTATCGACAGCTTTCTTGCCAATATTCCATATCAAATGCATATAAGGAACGAAAAATATTATCAAACCATTTTCTATTCACTTTTCAAAATAATAGGCTATTCCATTCATGCTGAAGCACAGACTAGTGACGGCAGAATAGACGCTTATATTGAAAACGGTAACAATGTCTTTATTTTTGAATTCAAGCTTGATGAAGCTTCTGATGAAGCTTTCGACCAGATTATAAAAAAAGAATATTATCTAAAATTCCAAAATTCAGGGAAAAAGATAACACTAGTCGGTGCCAACTTCGATTTTGAAACACGACGTCTGAAAGATTATAAGAAAAAAGAGCTGTAGCTCTTTTTTCTTGTAGTTATTGTAGTTGGTTTTTGTTGTTTTTATTGTTTTATATAAACCAATGATTATGCACAATACAAACTTGACTACTAGTTCGGTCACCACTCCGTCCTGCCTTTGGCAGGCCACCCCTCCTCTGAGGCTGTCTAAAAACTAGCTTTTTACTCTAAAATTAGTTTCGTCTAATTATTTTAAAATCCCCCTTTATCCCCCTTTACGAAAGGGGGCGTGGATATT
>CAJOQX010000127.1 GCA_905236865.1 Candidatus Rifleibacteriota bacterium | reverse complement strand
TAACAGTTTCAGCCTTTTCGACAACTGCTTGCTGTTTCTTTGCAGGTCTGCCACGTTTTTTCGGAGCAACCACAGGAGCTTCTTCAATAGCTACAGCTTTCTTTGATTCTGCTTTTTTAGCTCTGACAGGCTTTTCAACTTTAGTTTCTGTTTCAATTTTATCCATTTTAACAGGCTTTTCAGTTTTTGTAGCTTTTTCATTTCCAAGCAATTGACTAATCATTTTTTCTTTGGAAGCTTTAGGTTGAAATTCAATACCAAATATTTTTGCAAAATCTAAAATTTCTTCCTTAGTCATTTTCTTTAATGTTTCTTCTGAAAATTTCATTTTAAGCTCCCAAAATAGTTTATTATTATTATTTAATCTACATTGTAACATTATTTGGCAAAAAAAAGAATTATTTTTTTTAAATAAATAAAAAAGCCTCATAAATTTGAGGCTTTTTTATTTATTTAAAAGTTATTTAGTTTAAAAATTCATTAAGTCTTTTAATCATACATCCCATTCATATAGATTGTATTGCTTCATTAGTGAAATCAAATTGTCAGAATAAGTTGGGCTTGTAGCATAGCCACATCTATGTATACCACGAGCAAATTCATCTGCATCATGATTAGACTGATAAGCATCGTAAGCACTCTTATAAATACTGCTCTGAGATAAGAGTTTAGCATGGTCGTCTATAGATTCTTGCCAATTGTTGTATTTTCTAAAACCATCTTTTATAGTTGTGTAGGTTCCGTCATAACATTCTTGTGTAGAAACAACTGTAGTACCTGCAGGACCTGTTCCTTTTATACCAAATAAATTCTTTGCATCACCTATAGAGCTTTTTCCCCAACCAGTTTCAAGAATTGCTTGAGCAAGAGTAACAGAAGCAGGAACACCAGTCAATTTCATACTGTCACGTGCAACTGGTCCGAACAATCCTATAAATTCAGCTTGAGGCAATTTTCCACCAGTATAAGTATCTAATGTTAAAGAACCACCATTGTTTTTATAGCTAACATTATTGGCTCCTGTGCTACCTGTAGAACCAGTATTGCCATTAGAAGAGGTTCCTGTAGTTTTAGCATCTCCAGGAAGAGTTAGATTCCAATTTGGATAAATCAAATTAGGATTAGTTGCCAAACTAGGATATTTATCTTTATTTAATTCAACTATTTCAGTCCAACGACTTGCATCGCCTAACATTCTAGCTGCTATTGACCTAAGATAATCACCACTTACTACAGTGTAATTTGTAGTTTTGGTTTCTTCGTTTTCTTCGTTTTCTTCGTTATCTTTCTTTTCTTCTTCTTCGTCTTTCTTTTCTTCGTCTTTTTTTTCTTCTTTATCTTTATTTTCTACAGTTGTAACTTTTGCTGTTTCAATTTCTTCTTCTTTATTTTCATCTTTATTTTTATTTTCATCTTTATCTGTTTCTAATTTTGTTTCTTCAGCAAAAGGATCAACTGTTTCTTGTGTTGCAAACATAACAGATGGAAAAGTTAGACTAAGACTTAAACAAAGCCAAACTGATAATAACTTTTTAAACATAAATCAAATCTCCAATATTTAAATTATTTATTTATTATACTTTATTTATTTACAAAAGTTTATAAAAATTAATAAAATTTTGTACACAATTTTTGTTAGATTGACACTAAATATATAAAAAGCCTCAAATTAATGAGGCTTTACAATATTTACAATAAGTAAAAATGGTTTTATTCTTTATTATCTGTATGAGTTGATAAGATATTTTCTATTTTTGCAATTACAGGATCACCTGCGAGAAATACACCATTTTTTAATTCAAAATAGTAATAAGCTGGAGCAGGTTCTTCACCCAATTGATATTTTTTTCCAAGACATCTAATTTTATTGTTTGTTTCAAAAACCATATTTTCGCCATTGGGGTAAGGAATATCGCTTACCATAAAATCACGTTCCAGCCCTTTATATTTTTCATATCCAAAATTCATTGGAATAAAATCTTTTTTTTCTGGATTATATTTAAAGATATACAGAGCACTCTGAATTTCACCAGTAGCACAGGCAGTAATTATTTCAGGAATATTGTCTCCATCTAAATCTTCAATTTCAAGACTAGTCGCTTTACCATTAATCTTGAAATTCCAAGGAGCATAACCAAGAGGTTTAGAAGCCCAAACATCTTTAGAATCTTTGTCTACTACTTTGATACTAACATTTTCTGTTTCAATATTCTTAATTATTTTATAAGTAGCACCATTTATAACTAATGGCTTTTCAAAAGTTTCAAGTCCAGCATAAGTAGCTGTAGTTAAAGATATTAGATATGCACCAAGCAACAATGTAATTTTTCTCATTTTTATAGTCCCCTTAGTAATTTATTAGACATCCCATTCGTAAAGATTGTATTGTTTCATAAGCTTAATTAAAGTATCGGCATAATCTGGATCTGTAGCATAACCACATTTATGGATACCACGAGCAAATTCATCTGCATTATGATTTGACTGATAAGCATCATAAGCACTCTTGTAAATACTATTCTGTGATAATAATCTAGCATGGTCATCAATAGATTCCTGCCAATTATTATATTTTCTGAATCCAGCTTTTATAGTTTTACGTTCTCCATTATAACATTCTTGTGTTGAAACAGTAGTTGTACCTGCAGGACCAGATCCTTTTATACCAAATAAATTTTTTGCATCACCGATAGTAGCTGATCCCCAACCTGTTTCAAGAATTGCTTGAGCAAGAGTAACAGAAGCAGGAACACCAGTCAATTTCATACTGTCACGTGCAACAGGTCCGAACAATCCTATAAATTCAGCTTGTGGCAATTTTCCACCAGGATAAGTATCTAATGTTAAAGAACCACCTTTGTTTTTATAGCTAACATTATTGGCTTCAGTGCTACCACTGTTACCAGAATTACCAGAATTTCCACTATTTCCGGAAGCCCCTGTTTCATTGGGAATAGTTAAGACCCATCCATCAATAATTAGATTTGGATTAGAAACCAAACTAGGATATTTGTCTTTGTTCATTTCTACTAATTCTGGATAACGAGAACCAGAACCCAGATACTTTTTGGCCAAGCTCCACAGACAATCGCTTCCACCTACTGTGTGTTTTATAGTTTTGGTGTCTTCCTTTTCTTCCGTGTCTTCCTTCTTTTCTTCTTTTTCCTCTTTTTCTTCTTTTTCTTCTTTCTTTTCGTCTTCTTTTTTTTCTACAGTAGTGACTTTTGCTGTTTCGATTTCGTCTTTCTTTTCTTCTTTTTTATCTGTTTTATTATTATCTTTATCAGATTCTAATTTTGTGTTTTCATCAAAAGGATCAACTGTTTCTTGTGTTGCAAACATAACAGATGGAAAGCTTAGGCTAAGGCTTAGGCAAAGCCAAACAGACAATAACTTTTTAAACATAAGTCAAAATCTCCGATATTTTTAAATATTATATCGTATATACTTTATTCTACTACAAAAGTTTAAATATAAAATTAAATCTTTGTACAATAAATAGAAAAAGCGACTCATTTCAGAGTCGCTTTTTCCACTAATCAAAACTTAACGAGTTGATCAATAATTGGTTGTATATCGTCACCAGTTACAGTCATATAACCAGAATCAACATTTGATGGCATGGTTATTGCTGCTTGACCATCTCTATTAGTATAACCCATACGAACATTCTTAACATCTTTTGTATAAATAGTTACACGTGCATTACTAACAGGTTTTCCCTTTTTATCGAAGACATCTATTTTAACAGTTCTGCTGTCACCATTTGTCCTACCGATATTGGGTTGAGCTTTAACTTCTGCTGGGGCTTTAAAACGAACTTGAAGAGTGGAATCACCGAAGAGATGCCATTGTTCAAGAATCTGAACGCCATCACCCTTTGCGGCAGTAGTATAAAGTTCCAAACCTTTCATAATGCCGTTCATATACAAACCGCCAACAGTCTTATAGGTTTCATTAACTATAAGATTTTTGTTTATTTCTGCTTGAACATGAATAGGGGGAACCCAAGCCATACTAGTTGTAGCACCAACATAAGCTACCAAACCAGCAGGTTTTTCTAAAGAACCAGCACGCATCCAGCTTTCACCGAATCCTGTAAAATTAACAAAGCGACCATTTAAGCAAGCAACGTCAAAAAGAATAGGAGTCTTCCAGCCATTATCTAACTTAGACATATAGGAATTACTGAAACGAGTAGTTCCCCAGCTTGAACCAGAGCCATGACCTAGGTAATTTATCAAGCTAACACCTTTATTTACTGCATCGATAACATCTTGTTGAGTAGCACCTGGATCATAAGCTTTTTCGGCACTTTTAAATGAACCTTTAGACATATGTTCTTGTCGGAGTTCATCAATGTATTCGTAATCAGCAGGAGAACCTTCAGCAGAACCTATACCGAATAGTCTTGTATACCAACTAGTATCTTTAGTTGGATATTGTTCATAGTTAATGAATTTAGCAACTTGATAAGCTACACCTTCTGCATTTTCGGCAGAAAGTCTACTAATGATAGCATCTGGAACATGATCGTCACCAGCTAGTTTTACATAGCAAGTATCGGAATCAGCACCTTCATTTTCTCCTTTATTTGTAGGAATCTTATCGGAGTCGCCGACTAGCATAATGTTAGTTAATCTACCTTTATCGTATTCCTTTTGAATGAAAGCTTTAACATCAGTATTAGTAGAACCAATTTTGCTCATTGGAACTATTTTTACTGATAGACCGCATTTTTTCTTCCAATCAACGAATGGCTTCATGGCATCAGCGTATTCATCTGCTGTAATAATGAGCAATCTTCCAACTTCATTAAGTCTAGGTAAGCGAGTAGAAGCTCCAGAATAGTTGATAAAAGTATTTTTATAAATAGGTTCAAAAGCTTTGCTGATTGGTTTACTTCCAATCAAAGTATTAACAGAACGGGAAGGTTCAGAACCAATACTAATTTGGATATTTTTATGAACTCTGATTTTATTCTTTACAGGATTATACTGAACTGGATTTACAATTAAATTTACACCACGAACTTCTCTAAAAACAAAGGGGGTGCCAATTTTAACTAATTCTTCATCAGAAGGATACCATTTGTTTTCTTTGTAAACTTTACCAAATCTATAAGGAACAGTATTTGGGTCTACAGTACGTTTAATACTACCTTTACTTGGAATAACAGGAGCGTCTAATTCTATTTCTTCACTTTCAAGGCTTTTAGCAGTGAGAACTGGTTTTTCATCTGGTTTTACCATTACCATTGCAGTATATTGAGGAAGTTCTGGTGCATCTTTTAAATAAGAAGCAACAGCATCTTTTGCAGAAATAGTAACGGCTTTAGAACCTAATACATCTGCTGAACCTAATTTAACGCCTGAGCATTTTACTTCAAAACTTGAGCTAAAGCCTCTGGATTCTTTCAAAGCAATTCCATCGGCATATAATGTGGTAGTTCCCATAACAGCAAGAGCAGCCAACATTGTTGTGTATTTATTCAAAGTTTTGTACCTCCGATTTAGTAAAAAGATATTTAATTATACGGAAAAATTATATAATTATCAAGATGGTATTTTCTCTAGCAGGGCAAACGCAAATTTTTTTCGTTATTAATCAGTATCTGAATACCGTCATTGCTAGCCTGCTGTAGGCAGGCGTGGTTTTGCTGAAAGCAAAACTAAGTCCATCCATAAAAAATATTTTTACCAATAATGATAGTTCGCTTGTTCGACATATTTCTCCTCTTGCGACCTCTGTAGATAACTG
>CAJOQX010000126.1 GCA_905236865.1 Candidatus Rifleibacteriota bacterium | reverse complement strand
ATATCTCAAACCAGCTCGTGCTAACATTAAAGAACTTGTTCGTCATAAACTAAGAGACGTTCTTGGTTGTGCAGGGAAGGCATAATTAGCTGGCTATTGCCAGCGTAGTTATTGTTTTTGGTAGTTATTGTTTTTATTGTTATAAAAAGTCCGCAGAGCAATGAATTTATAGTAATTATCAAAGCTTTACAGACTTTGCGAATATAATAATTACAACAAAAACTGAAAACGATAAAAACTAGGCGATGGCTTAGATAGTAGAGATAAGAGATAAGGGATAAGGGATAAGAGATTAGAGATGAGGGAATTGTTCTCTGTCACTATCCCATCTACGCAATGCTTTGCATTGCTCCCCCCTCAGTCAGCAAGCTGACAGTTCCCCCAATAGCTTGGCTTTGGGGGAGCATCTTCAAGAAGAACCTCAAATAAGGGGTTTAAACTTGTTATTACAGACTTTTAAGTGCAAAGACAATTTTCTTCTATCTTTTCTCTCCTCTCTGCTCTCTAACCTCTTTCTTCTTATATCTTACATCTTACATCTTACATCTTACGAATGAAATACATCTATATATTATTGATTTCAATAGCTTGTTTAACTCTTCTTGGCTGCGGTGGTGGCGGTGGGGGAGGGGATAACGGAGTTACTCTTACACCACAACAACAGGAATTTGCTGATGCTGTTTACTCTTTTGCTACTGCGGTGAATAATAAAAATAAAGCAGATGCAATAAATATAGTCTTACCAGAATTAGTTTACAATAAAACTTTGGAATATTCTGAATTTAAAACTAAGTTGGACGCATTTATTGATAAAGTTACAACTGTTAATTTTCAAATTAACGAAGTTGGTGTTATCTTTTTAGATGCAAATGAAGATTTAGCTGAGGTTCGTGCAGATGTAACAATAACTTATAATACTAGTAATGTTATACAAGAAATACTAGAATTAAATGTTGAAAAATATGGCTCAAAATTTGGCATCAAAAAGTTTCAAAAGTATCCAGACGATGGTAATGATATTACAGCTTTTCCGCCAACTTTATAATTAAGGAGAAAAAAAATGAAGACTTCTGCCAAGATTTCTAATGAAAATGGAATTGTTGATATTAAATTTGATATTTTTGAAGCAGTCTGGGGATACTGGCTTTCTGACAATTTATCTCTATTAGCTGATTCAAGAAACAATTCTTTAAGATTATTATCTTTTATAGATGGGAAAGAAAAAACATTGGCAGATATTTCAAAAGATAATTTAGATATATTAGCGAAGTCTGATATTTATAAATTAAATTATTTGCTTGGCGATGATTATTCTGTAATTTATAAAAAAGAACCTATAGATGTGACAGGAAAATTTATAGAAGCAATCGAAGCTCAATCTAAGGGTAGGAATAAAACAGCGATAGAATGTTATCAAGAAGTTCTACAGGCTAATCCAAATAATTATAGGGCACAGGGCTTATTGGGAAGATGTTTAAGAATAGAAGGGCGGATTGATGAGGCTCAAGAAGCTTATAATAAAGCCATAGAACTTGCTCCTAATTCTCCAGAAGCTTATTGTAATCTAGGAATTCTTTTCCAAAAAAATAATAATGAAAATAAAGCTCAAGAGTATTTCTTAAAAGCAATTGAAGTAGATAATTTTTATTGCAACGCTTTGGTTAAACGTGCTACTTGGCTACTTAATAACGATAGGAATAATGCAGAAATATTTATTTATAATTTAAGACTTTCTGCTGTTTATCAAGATGTTGTTGCTGCACAAAATTATCTGAAAAAATATTATGAAGAAAAGGGATATGACAGAAATTCATATTCAGATGAAGAAACATCTATTTTCGGAGATTTTGCAGATTATAAATTGCAAAAGAAGTTAAAATTAATTGAAAGCAGTATAAGTAACGGGGCTTATGGAATAGCTTTTAGATACATAAAAGAAGTGCTTGAACTAAAACTTGATAATTCTAGCAAAAAAATCATAGATAGTTGGTGTAACGCTAAATCTCGACGTTGTGTCAATGATTTACAAAATTTTAATGATAACAATCTGTCAGATATTTTTGATAAGTTATTAAATAAAGCTTCTGAATCACATAATGATGAGTTGTTAGAATTTGTTAAACCAATTGTGGCAAAACATTGTTCTGAAAGAACAATAAATCCAAAAGAGGATATTAAGAAAGAAGAAATAGTTACAATTGAAGATGAAAAAGTTGAAAAAACAACTTTACCTGAACAGAATTTATCTACTGTTAAGAATGAAGCTGTTGAGTCTCCAAAAACTATTGTAAAACAAGAAGACTCGTCAGAAACAACCGAAAATGTAAAAAAATTAGACACAAAAGGAGTTTCTCTAAACAATAATTACAAATCACCTATAAAAGGTGTTGATCCACTAACAATTCAAGAATTCTTTATGATTGTTCTTTTTGAGGTGATGAGAAGTGGCGATATTGATGAGTCAGAAAAAAGATTTCTTTCCGAATTGAAGAAACAGCTGAATATCTCTGGTAAAGACTATTCTAAAATGTACAGTCACATTCAAGAGCAGATAAATATCAATGGGGTTGATAAACCAAAAGAAGAAAAGTTTAATCCTCAAAGAATTTTTAGAAATCTTTGTAAAGCTGCTTGGCGTGATGGCGTATTAGCTGATTCAGAAAAAAAGCTTTTGCTTTATGCTTGTAAAATATTCAAAATTACAGAAGAAGAATTTAAGGAAATCTTAGTTGATACAAGAAATCAGAGACTAGAAAAAAATAAAACCTAATCTTTTTCTAACATAAAAGACAAGGTTTTTTTGAAAAAAAGAAATAGATTTTTTATAATTAGCATAAAAAGATGAAAAAAAATGCTTTATATAATTCATCATTTAAAAAAGCTTTGCCAACGTATTTCTTGCTTATATTATTACCCAGTTTATTTGGGTTATTGCTTTATTTTTGTATTCTTAAGATTAATAAAGAACTAGAAATAGAAAAAATATTAAATAATCTATCAAATAAAGCCACATATTTTATGGCGAAAACTACTGCTGTAGATTATTTTAAACCTTATTTTGATAAATTATCTAAAAACATTTTCCCTTTTATTGAAAATAGAGCTAACCTTGATGGCTCTTATATGAGTATTGAAGATGTTTCAAAAGCAATTAAAGATTTAAGAGATAAACTTAAAGAGAATGTTCGTTGTGTGGTTTTTGGAAAAAACATGAATATACTGAATGATAGCGACCTTTATGATTATGAAATTAGATTTTATGATTATGCTTGGAGAAAAATTCATAAACTTAATTATATAAATTACAAAACGAAAGATGCTGATCAACAGCTTATAATTGGCAGAGAATTTAATACGGAACTTTTGATTGGTCGTTCTGAAGCTTGTATTCCTTTTTCTAGCTTAGGAAAAACAGGTGTGTTTTATTTTAAAAATGCTAAAGAATCTAATACTGGTGTTATTGTTTATGTTGAGCATAAAAAAACAAACTTAGAATTTATTGAGGATAAAATAAAAGATTTTGCAAAAATTGACCAGCCAGTGATTCTTTTTGATAAAAATAAAAAGCAGTGTGTGTTTTCAGCTTTTTCAAAATATGAAATACCTTATTACAAAACAGAAACAGATGATTTCTTTGATGGATTTGTTGATAATGGTATTGTGTGGAAAGGTTTTAATACTGATGAATATAAATTATTTATTGGAAATAGTTTTGATAAAAATAAAGAATATTTAAAAAAATTCTATATTTCTATAATCTTTTTTGTTTTTATTATAATTATATCTTCATTTTTGTTTTTTAAAAATCTTACTCAAGAAACAGGTATTTTTATTTCTATAAGATATAAGTTAGTGTTTCTTTTTGTATTGGCTGTTTATTTACCTACTTTTGGCTTATGGATACTATCTTATACTAGTTTAAAAGACCAAAGAATTGCTATAGAAAATGATATAAAAAAGAAAATGCAAGATATTTTAAATAAGATTGATTTAGACTATAAAAAAATGAGGAAATAGTAAAAAATAGATATATTGAGATAGATAAGTATTTAAATTCTTTTAAAGGGAAAAAAGAACCAAACAAAAAACAAATAACAGAAAAGCTTAAAGAAATTGTGGGATATAATAATAACTATAGAATTCATTTTAATTGGTTTGAAATAAGACGTATAGACCAAAGCTTGATTTTTTCTACTCATAGACAAGAGATGCTAGAAAGACTTGAAAAAATAGATAAAGTTCTCGCCTTTATTTGTACTGAAAGACATAATTTTGAAAGATTTAACAAAAGCGGTTTTAAGCCAACAAAATCTGATGTATTTATAGGAAGTATGTTTGAAAATCCAATAATTGGTTTTTCTTCTGTTTTTGAAAGGCCTAAAGAACTTGTTTCTCTTAATTTTGGTGGAGTTGGAATATATTATTGGTGGAATTACTTTGCAGATGACAATAATCCTAT